>SFEK01000055.1 GCA_004557285.1 Bacteroidales bacterium
CTTGCATGCAACTGCCCGTGGTTCTCGCTCTATTGCGAGCTTATCTTCAATCTTCCTTGCCATAAGATTTTTCAAAAATCAACCCGCTTCGCAGGATTTTTTTAATAAATCAAATCATTCGAATGAATCAAATAAATCCTACACGCTTCGCGGTGCTACTCAGTGACTACGTCCATGATTGGCTGCGCTCGGCATGGCATTCAAGCAAGCTTGATGCTCTGCTCTCGCTTGCACAATCATTCAGTGACGGGGCGAACACTTCGACCGACTCCACGGCCGTGGCAGTCCGTGCCATGGCTGCTGCCGAGGAAGATCAAGTAAAGAGCGTATTCGGAGTACAACGAACTGAGCGTACTCGACCAGTATTCGCCGAACTCACCCACGCTGCGCGTATCGGTACCGAAGCGCCAGCCAGCAGCAGGCAGGAAGATACTCTTACCGTTGATTTTACTGGTTACAAGATAACCCTTGTGCCCGCCCTGGGATGTCCAAGTCCACTCGCAGTTATCACAGAGTTCTCCAAACTCTGCGCGGGTCGGCATGCGCCAACTGCCGCCCCAGTTCTCACGGGCAGTGTCGTGCTCACTGGTCGGGCTGATGCTCGTCTGACCATCAATCTTGTAGATACCCCAACGACCATCATACTTGCCGTCAAGGCAGTCAAAGCAGTTGCTCCAGTCGTAACTTGACTTCGTTTCTGTCTCACCCCAGGCGAAGTAGTCGCCATAGTCGCTCGGGCTATCTGCTCCTATGTTGCATGTCGCCCACTTCACGCTCAGGCCAAGGTCAACGTAGCCATGACCTTCGATTGTACCAGTAGGCCTTGAAACGGTAATTGGCTTCGGCTTCGATGGTTTTGCTGGCTTCGAAGGTTGCTGTCGTGCCGGTGTTGTAGGCGTTGGCTTTTTCTTGGGATGTTTGCCTTTGTACTGGCACTTGGGGATGGAGAGCCCGCAAACGGGGCACTTCTTGCTAGGAGCTTGGGCGGATATACCCAAGGTGAATACTGCTAAAAGCAGGAAAATCAGTATCTTTCTCATGATGAGTTATGAGTTTATTTTACGGTTTAAGTGCCATTGACCAATTCGGAATACAGCCTTCAAATACCTGCTGCTTGTTTACACCACGCAACAGTACATGATATACGCAGGTAGATGATGGCTCTCTCGATTGTCTTGACCTGAGCGAACACATCGTTCAAAGTCGAATACTGGTCATGAGCGATTACAGTCCGTTTGCAAAGGTACAAAGAATTATTAAAAACCAAAAAGAAAACTGAATGTTTTTAACAGCAAAAAAAGGGGATGAAAAAGCCCGGGCTTCTGACACCGGGCTTTGGATGATATTGCGGCAATATTTGATGGCTTTATTTCAAACCTTGCAGGTAGTTCTTGGCCTCGATGGCTGCACGACATCCGCTGGCTGCGGCTGTGATGGCCTGACGGTAATGGGGGTCGGCCACATCGCCGGCGGCAAATACACCGGGCACGTTGGTGCATGGAGTCACGCCAACGGTCTTGATATAGCCAGTCTCATCGGTTTCAATCCAAGGCTTGAACACATCGCTGTTGGGCTTGTGACCAATGGCCAGGAAGAAACCATCGATGGGCAGGTCGTAGCGCTCCTCATCGGCCTCACCCTTGCGCTTGACAAGGTGTGCGCCCTCAACACCGTTCTCGCCGTACAGGCCAAGGGTGTTGTGCTCAAAGAGCACCTCGATGTTCTCGGTTTCCATGACACGTTTCTGCATCACCTCTGAAGCGCGCAAGAAAGGCTTGCGCACAATCATATATACCTTCTTGGCCAGGCTTGCCAGATAGACGGCTTCCTCACAGGCAGTGTCGCCACCACCTACCACAGCTACGGTCTTCTTGCGATAGAAGAAACCGTCGCAGGTGGCACAGGCTGAAACGCCCTCGCCCTTGTATTTCTCCTCGTCGGCCAGGCCGAGATATTTGGCAGAAGCACCTGTGGCAATGATCACAGCATCGGCCTCTATCTCATGACCCTCGTCGGTCTTGAGGTAATAGGGAGCCTTGCTGAAATCCACCTCCACGATGGTGCCGTCGCGCAAGTCGGCACCGAAGCGTTCGGCCTGCTGGCGGATGTCGAGCATCATCTGGTTGCCGTCAACGCCCTCAGGATAACCCGGGAAATTCTCCACTACGGTGGTTTGGGTCAACTGTCCACCCACTTGCAGTCCACAATAGGCCACAGGCTTGAGGTTGGCTCTTGCCGCATAGATGGCGGCGGTATATCCGGCAGGACCACTGCCGATAATCAAACAATTGATGTGTTCCATGTTTTTCAGTTTTTTATATGGTATAAATTATTAATGCTTCAGCAATTCCTCAATCTGTGCATCAATGTTCTCGAAACTTTCGGTCGGCTCGAAACGTGCCACTACGACACCTTTTTTGTCAACGAGGAACTTGGTGAAGTTCCATTTGATGCTTGGATTGCTCTTGTAGTCGGGGTCTTCCTTGGAGAGAATCTCATCGAGGATAGGAGCGATGTGGTGGTTCATGTCCCAGCCTGCAAATCCCTTCTGCGATGTAAGGAACTTGTACAGGGGTTCAGCGTCTTCGCCGTTCACCTTGATTTTCTTGAAACGTGGAAATTCAGTGCCATAGGTCAGTTTGCAGAATTCATGGATTGACTCGTCGGTACCTGGAGCCTGCTGTCCAAACTGGTTGCAAGGAAAATCAAGAATGGTAAAGCCCTGAGCGTGATGTTTCTCGTAGAGTTTCTCCAACTCCTCATACTGTGGAGTGAAGCCACATTTTGTAGCGGTGTTGACAATCAACATCACCTCACCAGCGTACTCTTTCAGAGATACGTCCTTACCTTTTCTGTCTTTGACAGAGAAATCATAAACTGTTTTTATCGCCATTTTTATCCTTATTATATATGAGTTGTATTCTTTTCCAATCGGCACTTATGCCCATTTGCACTTGCAAAGATAATGAATATCGCGTGCACTACAAAAGAAAAAACATTTTTTATGATGTAATGATAGGGATTTCCCCATGAAATAATATGGTTTTTTCTTTGTATTGTTTATATAATTGCATTAATTTTGCAGCCAGATATTAACATTTAAACCATAAAGGATATGAAAAAGTTTACATCTTACATCGCCATGATGATGATTGCCTTGACATCGCTGACCTTTACCAGCTGCAACGACGACGAGGACATCGCCAACACGCTCTGGGGCGTATGGGAGGGAGAAATGTATGTCACCACCTATTGGGGCGACTATTATTACGATGCCTCATATTCCGAGATTGCCTTCGACAAAGACCCCTACCAATATGCATCGGGCACAGGCTACTGGATCGACTATTACAGCAACGCTCCCTGGGACTACCACGCCAACCACATCCGCTGGACCATCTCCAACGGGGTCATCAGAATAAGGTATGTAGAGGATGGCGGATATGTGGATATCTACGACTATCGTCTTGACTACAACTACTTTACGGGAAGCATCCGGAACGACTACGGCGAGGAGCTGAACTTCCGTCTGCGCAAGGTGGCATCGCCCGACTACTGGGATTGGGATGACTACGAATGGGGCTGGAGCGGCTGGCGAAGCAACTACATGCCCACACGCGCCACTGGCGACAAGACGGCCGGCGACTCACCGACAAGGGTGTTCAGAGCGAGGTAATATCGCGCAACACCTTAACGGCCTCGCCCACAGTCTTGACGGCCGACACCACCATCATCCGTTTGCCCGACACCTCCTTCAGGTTGCAACGGCGGGAATTGGCCGCAATATAATTGAGCAAATTGCCGAATGTCATGCTCTGGTAATAGGCACTCTGCGCATTGCTGACAAACTGCATACGCATCTGTCCTTGCCGGAGCTTGATTTTTTCGCATCCGAGCCGTTTGCCAAGACGGCGCAGCGGAACCACCTGCAGCAGTTCTTCGCCCTGTTGGGGCACAGCCCCAAAACGGTCGATCAGGTTGTTGCGGTAACGTGCCAAGTCGTCGTCGTTGCTGATATTGTCGAGTTCACGATACAACAGCATACGCTCGCTGCTGCTCGGCACATATTGTTCGGGCAGATACATCTCAAGGTCGCTCTCTATGGCACAGTCTTCCACAAAGTCGTCGCCCGTCAGTTGCACACCCTGTGCCATTTGCTCCTGATACATGTCGCTGAACTCATCGTTTTTCAGTTCGGTGACCGCCTGACTGAGAATCTTCTGATAGGTTTCATAGCCCAGGTCCTCCATGAATCCGCTTTGCTCCGCCCCGAGCAGATTGCCGGCACCACGGATGTCGAGGTCTTGCATGGAGAGATTGAATCCGCTGCCCAGTTCGGAGAAAGTCTCCAAGGCCTCCAGACGTCGGCGTGCCTCCTGTGTCAACACCGAGCGTGGCGGTGCCAGCAGATAGCAGAAGGCCTTGCGGTTGCTGCGCCCCACACGTCCGCGCATCTGATGAAGGTCCGACAGACCGAAATGGTGGGCGTCGTTGATGATGATGGTATTGGCATTGCTGATGTCGATGCCGTTTTCCACGATGGTGGTTGACAGCAGCACATCATAGTCGTAATTGACAAAGCCCACCAGTATCTTTTCCAGTTCTTCGGGTTTCATCTGTCCATGTCCGATGGCCACACGGGCATCGGGCACATATTTGTTGATGAGGTTCTTCAAGTCTATCAGATTGCTGATGCGGTCGTTCACGAAAAACACCTGTCCGTTGCGGCTCATCTCAAAGTTGATGGCATCGGCAATCACTTCCTTGTCAAAGGTATGCACCTCGGTGTTGATGGGATAGCGATTGGGCGGCGGTGTCTGCATCACGCTCATGTCTCTTGCCCCCATCAGCGAAAACTGCAAGGTGCGCGGAATGGGCGTGGCACTCATGGTGAGTGTGTCCACATTGGTCTTCATCTTGCGCAGTTTTTCTTTCACGGCCACGCCAAACTTCTGTTCTTCGTCAATGATGAGCAGTCCCAAATCCTTAAATTTCACCGACTTGCCTATCAGTTTGTGTGTTCCCACGATGATGTCGATCTTGCCCGCCTCAAGGTCGGCAAGCACATCCTTGGTCTGCTTGGCGGTGCGTGCCCTTGAGAGATAATCCACCCTCACGGGAAAATCCTTCAACCGTTTGGAGAATGTCTTGTAATGCTGAAACGCCAACACCGTGGTGGGCACGAGCACAGCCACCTGCTTGGAGTCGCAGGCCGCCTTGAAGGCAGCACGCACAGCCACCTCGGTTTTGCCGAATCCCACATCACCACACACCAGACGGTCCATGGGGCGTGCCCTCTCCATGTCGGCCTTCACCTCGCTGGTAGCCTTGAGCTGGTCGGGCGTGTCCTCATACATGAAACTGGCTTCCAGTTCGTGCTGCATGAACGAGTCGGCACTGAAGGCAAATCCCTTTTCATGCCTTCGTGCGGCATAGAGTTTAATCAGGTCACGGGCAATGTCCTTGATCTTCTTCTTGGTGCGCTCCTTCATCCGCTCCCAAGCCCCTGTGCCGAGTGTGTTCAGGCGCGGAGGAGTCTCGCTGTCATGACGTTTATACTTGGATATCTTGTACAGCGAATGTATGCTGACATCCACCTTGTCGTTGTTCTGATAGATGATGCGTATCACCTCCTGGTAACTGTTGCCCAGAGGCACACGCACCAATCCGGCAAATTTTCCGATGCCGAAATCCACATGCACGATATAGTCGCCCGGCTCCATTTCCTGCAACTCCTTCATGGTGAGTGCCATTTTTCCGCCACGGGCAGCATCCGACCGCAGACTGTATTTATGAAAACGGTCGAATATCTGGTGGTCGGTAAAAAAACAGGCACGAAGTCCATTGTCGGCAAAACCGCCGTGCAGGGTCTTGTTTACAGGAGTGAACACCCCTGTCTGCGCACCGGCACCATCGGCAATCCTGTATTCCTCGCTTTCAAAGATTTCCTTCAGGCGTTCCTGCTGTTTGGCACTGTCTGCCAGGATAAAGATGCGATAGCCCATCAGCAGATAGTCTTGCAATGTCTTCACCAACAGGTCGAAGTTTTTGTGAAACAGCGGTTGCGGCGTGATGTCGAAACGGATGGTGGCCTGCGGCACTCCCAAGGGCTGGCTGCCTATCTCTATTCGGCGGAAAGCGGCCACGGCCTCCATCAGCCGGTGGGCGGTGAGCAAGGTGTTTTCGGAGCGCAACTGGTTGAGCACCTGCTGCTGTTCCATCTCTGGAAGTCCCTCCAGCCGCTCTTTTTTCACCTGTGCCGAAAAGCCCTCTTGATAGACACGGTCAACCACATCGCGCATGAAAGCCACATCCTTGACCACAAGCAGGGCATCCTTGGGCAGGAAATTGAAGAAAGCCACCTTCTCCTCGGCCAGGCCAACCAGTTCGGGCACAATCTCTACATATTCTTTCTTGTCTTTCGACAACTGGCTCCGCACATCAAAGGTGCGGATGGAATCTATTTCATCGCCGAAAAAGTCGATGCGGAAGGGATATTCGGCACTATAAGAGAACACGTCAAGAATACTGCCACGCTGGGCAAACTGCCCCGGCTCATACACATAATCCACTTCCTTGAATCCCAAGCCACGCAACGTCTTGGATAGTTGCATCACATCGTACACATCGGCTTGCCTGAGCAGCAGTGTGCGCTCGTCAAGCCGCTTTTTCGACACCACCAGTTCGCCAAGGGCTTCGGGAAAGGTTACCACATAAAGAAATTGGCCCTTGCCTGCCCCCTGCCCCAAGGCAGAAAGCCTACTGAGCACCTCGGTGCGCAATATCTCGTTGGCGGCATCACGCTGCCCGTATTTCACCTGTCGGCGGTAAGACGAGGGAAAGAACAGCACCTGCTCATTGCCACAAATCTGGGTGAGGTCGTGATAAAAGTAACCTGCTTCATCTGCATCATTGAGCACAAAGAGACACGTCTTGGCACACTTGCCGGCCACGGCAGCAAATGCCAATGGTGCCGAAGAGGCATAGAGCCCCTCCAGAAAAATGGTCTTGACACTGTTGTCTTGTATGCTTTTGGCCAGAGCCGCCACCTGTGGCAACTTGGCGTACATGGTCATTACTTCCTGTATATTCATTGTCAAATGGGGTCGGCAACTGTTCTGTCCACCGTTAAGAAAGGACAAAAGTACGTATTTTCGCATAAACAACAAAATAAAAATCCGTCATTTCATTCGTTTTGTCGAAAAATTGCATTACCTTTGTTCTCGATTTACGATTACTTTTGTATCACTTAGCAAGAGGAGACTCAAAATATGCACGCAAGCGACAGCATTGTCATCATTCCTACTTATAACGAAAAGGAAAATATTGAGAAAATCATCACGGCGGTTTTCGCTCTCGACAAATGTTTCCACATCCTGGTCATCGACGATGGTTCGCCCGATGGCACGGCAGACATCGTGCACCGCATGATCGGCCAAGGCATGGCCGACCGCCTGTTCATCATCGAGCGACAAGGCAAACTGGGATTGGGCACGGCATACATCACAGGGTTCAAATGGGCTTTGGAGCACGGCTATGATTATATCTTCGAGATGGATGCCGACTTCAGTCACGACCCCCACGACCTGCCACGCCTTTATTCTGCCTGCCACGACGAGGGCTATGACGTGGCCATCGGTTCGCGCTATGTTTCGGGTGTGAACGTGGTAAACTGGCCCATAGGCAGGGTGCTCATGAGCTATTTTGCCTCTAAATACGTGCGCTTTGTCACAGGTTTCCAGGTACACGACACCACGGCTGGCTTCAAGTGCTACAAGCGCAGAGTGCTCGAAACCATCGAACTTGACAAGGTGCGCTTCAAGGGCTATGGCTTCCAGATTGAGATGAAGTTCACGGCCTACAAGATTGGCTTCAAAATCAAGGAAGTGCCCGTGATATTCGTCAACCGCCGTGAGGGCGTGTCCAAGATGAGCGGTGGCATCTTCGGCGAGGCTTTCTTTGGCGTGATGCGCCTGAGATGGGACGGCTGGACAAGAAAATATCCTGAAATCAAGCATTAAGCATCCACCATGAAATACATCTATCGCATTTACCAGATTGTTATCGGATTGCCGTTGGTTGTGTTGTTCACCATCATCACCTCGCTCACCACCAGCATCGGCTGCATGTTGGGCAACGGTCATTTCTGGGGATATTACCCTCCAAAACTATGGGGTATGGCCGTTCTCAAGGTGTTGCTACTGCCTGTCAAAGTGACGGGCAGGGAAAATCTGAAAAAGGGAGAGTCTTATGTTTTCGTGAGCAACCATCAGGGTTCGTTCGACATTTTCCTGATATTCGGCCATCTGGGGCGCAACTTCAAGTGGATGATGAAACATCAGTTGCGCAAGATGCCTTTCGTGGGTTATGCCTGCGAAAAGTCGCACCAGATATTTGTTGACAAGCGCGGACCGAGCAAGGTGAAGCAGACTTACGACAAGGCGCGCCACACCTTGAAAGACGGCATGAGCCTTGTGGTGTTTCCCGAGGGGTCGCGCACATTCACCGGTCACATGGGTGTATTCAAGCGCGGTGCCTTCATGCTGGCCGATGAACTGCAGCTGCCCATTGTTCCGCTGACCATCAACGGCTCGTTTGACGTGCTACCACGCGACAACAAATGGTTATGGGTGAAGTGGCATCCACTCACGCTCACCATCCATGCTCCCATCTATCCCGAAAGCCAGGGAGCTGAAGACATCAACAAGCGGATGGACGAAAGTTACCGCACCATCATGTCGGCCATCACTCCCGAATACCAGGGATTCAAGGAAAATCCCGATCAGTGAGCGTCACGGTGCAGGGTGATGACCACTATCTCATTGGTGGCTCCAATCCTGAAGGGGATGAAACCGCCCATACCCACCGACACATTGATGGCACGATTGCCCTCATGATACATGCCACCCCACTCTTTGTAAAGCAGGGCAGCCGGTGACAGACCGAACACGCTGAACTGCATGGCATGGGTGTGGCCGCTCAATGTCAACTGGGCATTGCTCTGCGGCAAGATGACGGTGCGCCATGCCGAGGGGTCATGCTGCAGCATCACCGTAAAGGCCTGCTGGCCCACTCCACTCATGGTTTGCCTGATGTTTCCCTTTTCAGGAAACGGTGGTCGCCCTTGGTTCTCCATTCCCGCTATCACGATAGAGTCGCTGCCCCGACGCACCACATGATGGGCATTCATCAATACATTCCATCCCATGGCTCGCTCCAGGTCGACAATCTCTTGCTCGTTGGCCGCCTGCTGTGCCTCAGACGCATGACGGGCATAATAGGCGTAGTCGTGGTTTCCCAATACCGAGAACACGCCGTCTTTGGCCTTCAGGCTGCCCAAGAGCAACTTGAAGGGGTATATTTCTTTCGGTTCCACATTCTGCAAGTCGCCGGTAAACACGATGGCATCGGGCTTCAAGGCATTGATATCGTCCACCATCTGCTTCAGCAATCCATCGGTGTCGTTGCCCCATGTGCCCACATGGGCATCACTGAGGTGTACAATCCTGTATCCGTCGAAAGCCTGGGGCAAATCCTTCGACTCAAACACCTCGTTCCTCACCGTGTATCGGTTGAAGCCCCATGTGCTGCCATACACCGTCATACCCATCACCACCAATGCACCCAGCAGGCCCACCAGGTTGCCCCAGTTGGTTTTGGTGTGGTGATACACACAATGCCCCCAGCCCAACAACGAGCAGACGACAAACACCAGTTTGGGCATCACCCAAAATCCCACCAGGAACAAGAAGCCGTTGAGCAACCATGCATCTTCAGGAGCAAAACGTCTGGAAAGACCAAGCGCAAGGGCACAGCCACACAGCAATATGGAGGGCATCCACCACAACAGGCGTTGCCACCACAAACCACGGCAAAACCTGCGCAATATCCTGCGGTCGATATACCAGTCAGAAAGCAGAATGACCAACAGCAGCGGTATCAGAATACGGGCAATCATCGGAACAATGAAAAATGGTTATTGAATAATTATGAATTGAACTGCACCGCCTCACCACGGCTGGCATCATCAAATACACCTTTATTATATATATGGTGACCATTGCAGAAGGTGTGCTCCACCTGCCAGTGAAACTCCCTGCCCTCCATCGGGCTCCATCCACATTTGCTCTGTATCACCTCAGGGGTTACTGTCCACCGGGTGTTGGGACGCACAATCACCAAATCGGCATGATAGCCCTTGCGCACAAATCCCCTTTCCTTCACCCCGAAGAGCAGGGCAGGACGGTGACACATCAGTTCCACCACCCGTTCTACGGTCAGCACTCCCTCGTCCACCAGTTGGAGCATTGCCACAAGTGAGAACTGCAACATGGGCATACCTGAAGCCGCCCTTGCGCAACCTCCCTCCTTGTCTTTCAGCAGATGGGGCGCATGGTCGGTGCCCACCACAGCTATGTGTCCATCGGTCAGTGCCAGTCTCAACGCATCACGGTCGGCCTTGGTCTTGACCGCAGGATTGCATTTGATTCGGGTACCCAGTTGCGTATAGTCATCATTGCAGAAGCACAGATGCGCCACCACAGCCTCTGCCGTGATGCGAGGCATTTTGCCGTCAGTCCAAGGCTCAAACAACTTCAGTTCGCGGGCAGTGGTGACATGGGCCACATGCAGGCGTGCATGATGCTTGCGGGCCAATTCCACAGCCAATGCCGTGGAACGGTAACAAGCCTCCTCACTTCTGATCAACGGATGATAAGCCACATCGGGGTCGTCGCCATATTGCTCTTTGGCGGCCTTCATGTTGTCATTGATGATTTGCGTGTCTTCACAATGCGCCATAATCGGCAGGTCAATATGGGCAAAGATGTCTTCAAGAGCCCCTCTGCGGTCAACGAGCATATTACCCGTTGACGACCCCATAAAGAGTTTCACGCCGGGCACCTGTGTGCGGTCAAGCTGCTGAACGAGATGGGCATTGTTGTTGGTGAGGCCGAAAAAGAACGAGTAGTTGACATGGCTTTTCCGGGCCGCCATGTCAAATTTCTCTTGCAGTGCCTTAAGGGTTGTCGTTTGGGGCAACGTGTTGGGCATGTCAAAATACGAGGTGACGCCTCCATAGGCCGCGGCACGACTCTCTGTGTCGATGTCAGCCTTTTGTGTAAGTCCCGGTTCTCTGAAATGCACATGGTCGTCAATGACTCCCGGCAACAACCAGCAGCCCTCGGCATCTATCACCTCATCGGCCTGCACATCGGGCAGTGCATCGCCCGCCATCACATCGGCAATCAAGCCGTCTTCAATCAATAAAGAGCCACGCACAGCGCAGCCCTCATTGACAATTATCGTATGGATAATCAGTGTTTTCATTGTGTCTTGTTGTTATTTATTGTTCGTTCCCTCAGCAGGCTGTGCCAACTGGTTGGGCGTGGGCACATCGTTGGCCTGGGGCACCATGTCTGTCACGGCATCACCGGGAGTGGCAGTGCCATTCATGATGGCTTCGTTCTGCTGGGCCTTGCGGTAATAGTCTCTCACGTATGGGTCGTTCCTGAAGTTGTCGGTAGCCTTGCTCATGAGCGCCTCTATCCATGGTGAAAGTTCGGGATAGGGATGACTGGCAGTCATCATGAAGAAGACACCCGGACCAAGGATATTGTCAAAATTCTCTTCGATGAACTTGGTCACCAGCTCATCCTCCTTCACAGCAATCTGTTCAGCCTTCTGCTCAAGCACGGCGTTCACCTCATGCAGTTCCTTGCCGTCCATGATGGCTTGGCTCTGCTGATGTCCGAGGTCGTTCAGTTCGCTCATCAGCTGGTTGTATTTCTCCAGGAATTTGTACAGTTTGTCATTGAGCGGCGTGCCTCCCATGCGGTTCTGCGCATTGTCAATCTTGAGTGAGATGTCTCCCCTTTCCAGCACCACGGGCATAATGCTTTCATCGTCCATGAAGAGGGTGGCTATTTTTACCGTGTCCAACGAACCGAGGAAATGGAATTGTCCATGCACGATGTCACAGGAGTCGATGTTTTTCATACCCTCGTCACTATACACTTTGAGGAACAGCATACGTCCATCGAGTACGGGCACGTTGGAAGACCCCTGTATGTCGTATGTACTTCCACATGATACAAGCAG
>SFEK01000056.1 GCA_004557285.1 Bacteroidales bacterium
CTATATTGCCCTTCTTTCTTGGACTGGCATTGATAATCAGTAATTTATCTGTCATGAGTTTACAATAGTTCGTGTATCTGCCCGAAGTGCAGGTTCAAATGGTTGATATATCCGCATATCATGGCATCGAGAGTCACACGGCATCCCTCGTAGTCAATCCAGTAGTTGTTAAGTTTGGTTTCGTCAACAGAACGGACGACATGGCAGATGTGCCGGTTATACAGTTTCAGCAGCATCACGAGCTGTTGCCAGTCTTCATGCTGATAGTCCTGAAGTTCTATCCACAGGTCATTGTCCTGAGTATAGTCAGGGAACACGAGCATACCCATCTCCGTGTTAGGCATGGAATATCCGCAACGAGGGGCATACTGTAGGCGAACCATACGTTGGTGGTTGTTTGACGCAGAGTCAATAAGATGCCCCACGAGCATCTTCACCGTGCGGCCCTGGTTGTTCTTTTTCACGCTCACTTGTTCTTCCGTGAGCGATAGCAGCAATAGTATCTCACGGTCAATAACCTCGTTGATACCATCTATTACTTCTTGAAATCTCATATACATTATTTCTACCATGCACAATACAGCTATCCACAGAATGCCATTAAAGCAGAAAACAACGTGAGCCTAATGTTTGCTACATGCGGCAAAATAGTCTTGTAAGTACTCCTGATCGGGCTTCGTTGCCGAAACCAGTTAGCTTCATTGCCCGAGGGATTATTAATCCATTGCCTGAGGGATTATTAATCCATCGCCCGAGGGATTATTAATCCATCGCTAATGTTGGCTCTATTCTTGTTTGCCGCCAGTATCTATTCATCTGGCTCACATGATGTGAAAAGGTCATTTAAACAAAGCCTTGGCATCTGTGTCAAACCAAGGGCGAAGCGTTGTTCTTTCTGACCTCATCATTTGAATATGCTGATCTTCCGGCAAGAAAGATCATCTGGCCTATATCACCACTGCCGTACCACTTGCCGTCACCATGAGCATTGAACCATTGGCCCCAAGTGCCTCATAGTCGAGGTCTATGCCCACCACGGCATTGGCACCCATCATCTGGGCACGCTCCTGCATTTCCTTCAAGGCGATGTCTTTGGCTTCACGAAGCACACTCTCATAAGAGCTGCTGCGCCCGCCCACGATATCGCGGATGCCTGCAAAAAAGTCCTTCACAAAGTTGGCACCGATGATGGTTTCACCTGTCACCAAACCCTTATACTCTCGGATTGGATGTCCCTCAATAGTGGGAGTTGTCGTTACTATCATAATACCTTATTTATTATATGTTGTTATTATTGTTCCGTTTCTTGTTTCTCACCAGCATCAGCGAGTTGGCCACAAAGATACAGCTTATCTTGTGCAAAGATAACATGATTATTGAAAAACACCGTGTAAAAAACGGACAAAAACTTATCGGCATGACTCTACATCATCGGGGGACGATACCCATTCTACCGCATGCAGTGGCAAGACAAGATGAAAGGACTCCAAAAAATAAAGTAAAGACATAGTACAAGTCAACTACTATCTTAGAACAAAATCAATCTTATTTAACGTGAGTTCGATGAAATATAACTCATTGAAAATTTGGTAATTAGCGAAATTTTTAGTAACTTTGTAGTGGATAAGAACAATGAAACTAAAGAATTTCGCTATGATTACCGAGGACAAAGTTACTGAAATTTTCTGTATTGCAGATGATTTTTGCAAAGTTTTTGATGCACAGATGGCAAAATATACGTTTAAGGCAGAAAGAAAGCGCAAGTATCACCGTGAAAGCCGCATGTCAATGGCAGAAATCATGGTGATAATGATTCTCTTTCATTCATCAGAGTATCGCTGCTTAAAGCATTTCTGTCTCGAAAAGAATACAGCTCACCGCAAAGAATAGTAGAACTAAAAATGAGGTTTGTCAGTTGCGCTTAAAAAAAACAGCATCTGAACCGTGTGGTGGCGATTGGTTGTGGTGGCAATAAAAGACATGCCTCTTGTGTGCTTGTGACAACTTTTTCGTTATCCTCTTTGCCAATTCAGGATAAATGATTACTTTTGCAGTCTTCAAGTTGGACTTTTTAAAAAAATTGATATAATGAGAAGTAGAACAACAACATGGTTTGAGTGCAAGATCCGTTATGAAAAGATGATGGAAGACGGCACACAGAAGAAAGTGACCGAAACCTACACGGTTGATGCCCTGAGCTTTACAGAGGCAGAATCGAGTATCATTGAAGAAATGTCGGCATACATCAGCGGCGAATTTGAAGTGAGAGACATCAAGAAGGCTGCCTACGGTGAGGTGTTCTTCAGTGAGTTGCCTTCTGCTGACCGTTGGTACAAGACCAAACTGCAGTTTATCACCATCGACGACAAAACGGAAAAAGAGAAACGCTCAACGGTGAATTACCTGGTGCATGCCGGTTCGCTGCCACAGGCCGTGAACAACATCGACGAGGTGATGGGCGGCACGATGATTGACTATGTCATCTCAAGCGTGGCCGAAACACAAATCATGGACGTGTTTGAACACAACAAAATTGCCGCCAAGCCACAAGCTGACGACAAACCTGAATACGAACAAGAAAACAACACGGAGGCTAAATAATGACAAAGGTTGATGTGCAGGCCAACCTGCAGGCTATCAAGGACACGCTGCCGGAGCATGTCACTCTGGTGGCGGTCAGCAAATACCATCCCAATGAACAACTGCTCGCCGCCTACGAGGCAGGGCAGAGAGTGTTCGGCGAAAGCCACGAACAGGAACTGTCGAAAAAGCACGACACACTGCCCGCTGACATCCAGTGGCACTTTATCGGACACCTGCAGACCAACAAGGTGAAATACATCGCTCCTTACATCACGATGATTGATGCCGTGGATTCGGTGAAACTGCTGAAGGAAATCAACAAGCAGGCATTGAAAAACAACCGCGTGATTGACGTGCTGCTGGAACTGCATATCGCCCAAGAAGCCACGAAATACGGTTTCACGCTGGAGGCTTGCCGCGAATATCTGGCTTCGGGAGAATGGCGCGAACTGAACAACGTGCGCATCTGCGGACTGATGATGATGGCCTCGAACACCGATGATGAGCAGCAGATAGCACGCGAATTCAGTGAGGCTGCCACATTCTTCGACGAGGTGAAGACAACCTATTTCGCCGATGATGACGCCTTCTGCCAGCGTTCGTGGGGCATGAGCGATGATTATCCCATAGCGGTGAAATGCCAGAGCACCATGGTGCGTGTGGGCACTGCGATCTTTGGGCCGAGGGTGTATTGACAATAGTCCTGATGGGGTGAATGGAAGATATAACGATATTAAATAACAAACTGAAAATCAACAATATTATTGACATGAAAGTATTATTGGTCAATGGCAGTCCGCATCAGCATGGCTGCACCCATACTGCCTTGGAGGCTGTGGCCGCCGAGCTGATGACATGTGGCATAGAGAGCGAAATATTCTGGTGTGGCAACAAACCCATCATGGGTTGCGTGGGCTGTGGACATTGTGCTCAGTCGATGCGCTGCTGGAATGGGCAGGATACGGTCAACGCCTTTTTGGAGAAGGCCGAACAGGCTGATGGCTTCGTGTTTGGCACACCGATACATTTTGCCGGTCCGTCGGGCTTTATCAAGCCTTTCATGGACAGGGCCTTCTGCAGCAAGGCTGGGCTCTATACCAACAAACCGGCTGCCACGGTGGTGAGCTGTCGTCGTGGTGGGGCAACTGCCGGTTTTGACGACCTGAACAAGTATTACGGCATCAGCAACATGCCCACCGTGCCCTCGAACTATTGGAACCAGGTGCACGGCAACACCGCCGAAGAGGTGTTGCAGGATGAAGAAGGCATGCAAACCATGCGCCGCTTGGCTCAGAACATGGCTTGGCTGTTGAAATGTATCGAGGCCGGACGTGAGGCAGGGGTGCCCTTGCCCGTAGCAGAAAAGAAGGTGAAAACCAATTTCATCAGATAAGAAAGAAGGTGGACGAATTATTGTCCACCTTTGTTTTTCCCAAAATAATATTGCCCCTTGCCTTTGGTGCGCCCACCATATTCGATGGCACGCTGCGGACAATGGTGGTAGCAGGCAAAGCAGGAGAGACACTCCCCGCTGTGCTGCCATTGCGGCCGTTTGTCGGCACCGATGGAAATGTTGCCTACAGGGCATACCCTCTGGCAGATGCCGCAACCGATACAACGCTTGGCATCCACACGAAACGGTTTGTCGACAAGCAGGTGTTTCACAAAGAAATCACCGATGATGCGCGAGTTGATTTTCGGCCATCGGCCAATGGTTAATTCGCTGACTCCCTTTTTGTTGGCTTTGATGTCTTGAATGATTTGTTCAAGCATCTTTCCGGCGGTGTCAATTTTCCTTTTTTCGTTTTCCGGTTTGTCCACATCCATGAAAGGCAGACCGACATACGACTCGGGCATGAGCAGCGAATACACACTGTCTGCCATAATGCCACGCTGTGCCAGGTCGTGGCAGAAAATGTCCATGGCCTCGCCCACGGTATCGCCTGCCGTGGTGAGGGCAAAACAGAAATGGCGTGAGGATTGGACAACGTGCAGCCGTGACACAAACTGGCGGACATAGCGTGGAGGCCGCCATCCGTGAACGGGGAAACAGAAGCCCAGTCGCTCGCCCTCTGCCAGCCTCAGCTCAGCACCCTCTTGTGGCAAGGTGGTGATGTCAACAGCCACGTCGTGTAGCCCTTCGGCCAGCCTGGCAGCAGCCCAACGGGTGTTGCCCGTGCAAGAGAAATATAATATCATGACCAGGTGTGATGTTTTTTTATTGTCTGCAAAAATAACAAAAAAGCGGCAGACAGCCCAATTTATTGCAGCAATGTTTTCAATCTGGCCTCATTTTTGTTCAAATCAGGTTAAAGAGTGCTTTTTTTAGGCGGATATTTTTTTGCAGAATAATAATTTTTCGTAAATTTGTAGCGCATAAAGAAAATTGTTATGGCACTGATTATTATTTCAATACTAATCGTCGGTTATGTGCTCATCGCCATGGGGCATGTCACCAAGATGAACAAGGCGGCCATCGCCATGTTTGCCGGAACGGTGGGGTGGGTGCTCTATATCTGCTACGGCACTGATTTCGTGATGAGCCAGCATCCGCGCGAGTATTCGGATTTTCTTTCAGGTGCTGCGGCCACGAGTGCCAATGTGAAACACTTTATTGCACAGAATATTTTCATCAAATATGTGGGAAAAGGTGCTGAAATCGTGCTTTTCCTGCTTTCCACGATGACCATTGTGGAGATACTCGACAACAACGGATGTTTTGACTTCCTGTCAGAATGGATGCGCACACGCAGCAGCAGGCGACTGCTGTGGACCATGGCGGGCATCACCTTTCTCATTTCAGCCAATCTCGACAATCTCACCACCACCACCATGATGCTTGTCATCATGCACAAGCTGCTGCCCAACAGGCGGCAAAGGATGGTGTTTGGCAGTGCCATAGTGCTGGCGGCCAACTGTGGCGGCGCTCTCACTGTGATAGGCGACCCCAACGGGCTGCTGCTGTGGACCAATGGGGCAGTGACAGCCACCAGTTTCTCGGCTTCGCTTGCCTTGCCGTGCCTGATGGCGTGGCTGTTGCCCACATGGTGGCTGGGCAGGTCGCTGCCCTCGCATGTGGAACTGCAAAGCACGGCCATGCCTTATCGTGGCGACGACACCAATCTCAACCGCTGGCAACGCCTGCTGATGCTGTTTGTGGGCATAGGCGGACTGTGGTTTATCCCTACCTTCCACAACATCACCAAGCTCAGTCCGTTTCTCGGCGCACTTTGCGTGCTGTCGGTGCTGTGGATAGTCAATGAGGTGGTCAACCGCAAGCTGATGAATATCGATCAGATGATACAGCGCCCCACACCCCGCGTGCTGCAATATGGCATCATACAGTTGATGCTCTTTGTGATGGGGGTCATGCTGGCCATCGGTGCGGTGAGGGAGACAGGAATAATCAACCATATTGAGCAATTCTGCCATGCCAACATCCACAATGTGTGGATCATGGGAGTGATAGCGGGTGTCTCCAGTTGTGTGATTGACACTTTTGCCACCTGCATGAGCTTCTTCTCCCTTCATCAAGTCATCGATGCACAGCAATTGCGGTTGTTCTCGGACAGCGGCTACATGTCGGCTTTTGTCACCAATGGCATGTATTGGAAAATCATCGCCTATTGTTCGGCCATGGGCGGCAATGTGCTGTTGTTGGGGTCGATGAGCGGACTGGCCCTGATGAAGATGGAGCACATCCATGTGGGCTGGTATTTCAAGCATGTGGGAGCAGTGGCTGCCATCGGCTCAGCCCTTGGATTGGTGTTGATGTGGATAATGAACTAACGTATATTATAAATAGGTATTATGGCAAAAATCAAAACTATAGGAGTGTTGACCTCAGGAGGCGACGCCCCGGGAATGAATGCTGCAATCAGAGCAGTGACACGTGCAGGAATCAGTCAGGGATTTAAGATCAAGGGTATTTACCGTGGCTTTGATGGTCTGGTGAACAATGAGATTGTGGATTTCACGACCGAGAATGTCAGTGGAATCATCATGTCGGGAGGTACGATCCTGAAAACGGCCCGCAGCAAGGAATTCATGACGGAAGAAGGACGCAAGAAAGCCTACGACAATATGGTGGCCAACGATATCGGTGCCCTGGTGGTGATTGGCGGCAACGGTTCGCTCACGGGCGCAATGAAGTTTGCCCAGGAATATGACATTTGCTGCATCGGATTGCCAGGCACGATCGACAACGACCTTTATGGCACCGACTCGACTATTGGCTATGACACCACGCTGAACACCATCGTTGAGTGTGTGGACCGCATACGCGACACGGCGCAGAGCCATGAGCGCATCTTTTTCATCGAGGTGATGGGGCGTGACGCCGGCTTCCTGGCACAAAACAGTGCCATTGCTGCAGGTGCCGAGGCGGCCATCATTCCTGAAGATTCTACCGATGTCGACCAGTTGGCACGTTTCATGGAGCGTGGCATACGCAAGAGCAAGAAGAGCTGCATCGTCATCGTGTCGGAAAGTCCCAAGTGTGGTGCCTTGTATTATGCCGAACGTGTGAAGAACGAGTTTCCCAACTATGATGTGCGCGTGTCAATTCTCGGACACCTGCAGCGTGGAGGCCGTCCCACGGCCCACGACCGTATTCTGGCCAGTCGCACTGGTGTGGGTGCCATCGATGCCATCATGCAAGGACAGCGCAACGTGATGATTGGCGTGCGCAACAACGAGGTGGTGTATGTGCCGTTGAGCGAGGCCATCCGTTCAGACAAGCCGTTTGACAAGAAACTGATTACTGTGCTCGACGAATTGTCTATCTAAAAGAACTGTGCAAAGTGTTGTGTGCAATACATGAATACTGCCTTATGAAGGCGTTTTTTGTACCAAAAAGAGCGTTTCTATCCATTTTTTTTGGCAGAAATGTAAAAAAAGAGATAATTTAAACGTGAATGTTTGGTAAAGAAAAAACAATTCATTAAATTTGCAACTTGGAAAGACACTAATAAAATAAACAATTATATGGAACAGATTAATGGACACATCTCTCAGATCGTGGGACCGGTGATCGACGTCTATTTCGACACCAATGGTCGCGACCCAGAGCAGGTGTTACCCAAAATTCATGATGCGCTTTCAATTACTCGTGCTGACGGCCGTGAGTTGATTATCGAAGTACAGCAACACATCGGTGAAGACACCGTGAGATGTGTGGCTATGGATAATACCGACGGTCTGCAGAGAGGGTTGAAGGTGGTTTCTACAGGTCATCCCATTTTGATGCCTGCCGGTGAACAGATCAAGGGTAGAATGATGAATGTGATCGGACAGCCCATCGACGGCATGAAGAGCCTCGACATGAAGGGTGCATATCCCATTCACCGTGAAGCTCCCAAATTCGAGGAGTTGTCAACCCACAAGGAGATGCTTGCCACGGGTATCAAGGTTATCGACCTGCTGGAGCCTTATATGAAAGGTGGTAAAATCGGACTCTTCGGAGGTGCCGGTGTAGGTAAGACTGTGCTCATCATGGAGCTCATCAACAACATCGCCAAGGGACACAACGGTTATTCGGTGTTTGCCGGTGTAGGTGAGCGTACCCGTGAGGGCAACGACCTGATTCGAGACATGCTTGAGTCTGGCGTTATCCGTTACGGTGAGAAATTCAAGAAAGCCATGGAAGAAGGCAAGTGGGACCTCTCGCTCGTTGACCCAGAAGAACTGAAGAAATCACAGGCCACCCTTGTCTATGGACAGATGAACGAGCCTCCAGGCGCACGTGCATCAGTAGCCCTCTCAGGACTTACCGTGGCCGAGGAATTCCGTGACCACGGTGGCAAGGACGGACAGGCTGCCGACATCATGTTCTTCATCGACAACATCTTCCGTTTCACACAGGCAGGTTCTGAGGTGTCTGCGCTTCTTGGCCGTATGCCATCAGCCGTAGGTTATCAGCCTACATTGGCCAGTGAGATGGGTGCAATGCAGGAACGAATCACTTCGACCAAAAACGGTAGTATCACTTCGGTACAGGCCGTGTATGTGCCTGCCGACGACTTGACCGACCCGGCTCCTGCAACTACCTTTACCCACCTCGACGCTACCACAGAGTTGAGCCGAAAGATTGCCGAGCTTGGTATCTATCCCGCCGTTGACCCGCTGGGCAGTACCTCGCGAATCCTCGACCCGCTGATCGTAGGCAAAGAGCACTATGAGTGTGCCCAGAGAGTGAAGCAGATTCTGCAGCACTACAAAGAGTTGCAGGACATCATCGCCATTCTTGGTATGGACGAACTTTCTGACGAGGACAAACTTACCGTGAACCGCGCACGCCGCGTGCAGCGTTTCCTCTCTCAGCCGTTTACTGTGGCAGAGCAGTTTACCGGTCTTCCTGGTGTCATGGTGCCCATCGAGGATACCATCAAGGGCTTCAACGCCATTCTCGACGGCGAAGTGGACGACCTGCCCGAGCAGGCATTCCTCAACGTGGGTACAATCGAGGATGCCAAGGCCAAGGCCAAGAAACTTCTCGAAGCAGCTCAAGGTAAATAAAAGCGTCAGATCATATGAGTTTATATTTGAAGATAGTTTCCCCTGAGAAAATCGAGTTCAACGGGGCAGTAGATAGCGTTACAGTTCCAGGCACACTGGGCGAATTTCAGATCCTCACGGGACACGCTCCGCTGATTTCCTCGTTGGAGAAAGGCAGGGTGAACTACCGCGACGCTGAGGGCGACCACAGCATCAACATTTCCAGTGGTTTTGTTGAAGTGCAGAAGAACAACGTGAGCTTGTGTGTGGAATTATAAAGACTCAATGCGATGAGTGAGAACAAGTGTAATGCCTGTCTGTATCGACAGCTGGCCAAAAGGTATGTCATGCAGACTATTGCCATAGTGGCATTCCTGACGGCTGCGGCATTTGCCGTAAGACATTTTGCCGGCGTTGAGGATATGGTGGTGCCGATAGTCATCGCCTCCTCGTTTGCACTGGTCATCGACACGGCCGACGCTCTGATATGGCGCAAGGTGGCCAACGATTGGGCAGACTCGCTGCCCACGTTCTTCACCGCCGTGTCGGGATTCAGGATGTTGTTGGGCATCATGACCATCGCCGTATATTATTTTGCGGCCACCAATCCGGACATGACCATTTTCTTCCTGACGTTCTTCGCTTATTACATTGCGCTGATTTTACACCACGCCATCTTCTTCGCCCGGGTGTCGGCGACAACCGGAGATAACTCAAAAAGTCGTATAAACACGTAGCTTTCTATAACAAGATGAAACAAATAAGATTAATGATTACCCTGCTGGTGGTGGTGTTGCTGCCCATGCAGATGTCGGCAAACGAGGAGGCTGGCAAGGGACATGGGGAAGAACTGAACATTCCCGAAATCGTGCTTGAGCACCTCTCCGATGACTACGAGTGGCATGTGGCTACCTACGAGGGTAAGCATATCAGTATTCCTCTGCCTGTGATTGTGCGCAGCGAAAACACCGGCCAATGGCATTTCTGTACCAAACACAGTCTTCCTGAGACGTTCTTCATCAACCATGAGCAACATGGGAAGATCTATGAGAAAATGACCGACGGCAGTGTGGTAAGACCTCTTGACCTGAGCATCACAAAAGCTGTGGCACAGATCTGGATCGTGGTCATCGTGCTGATCAGTGTCTTTCTCTATTGTGCCAAATGGTACAAGACGCGCAATGAGAAGAGCAATGCGCCAAAGGGCTTTGTTGGCGTGATGGAAATGCTTGTCATGACCATCAACGACGACCTCATCAAGTCAACCGTGGGTGAAAAGCACTACAAGCAATACGCACCGTATCTGCTCACCGTGTTCTTCTTCATCTTCACCACCAACCTGATAGGTTTGCTGCCCATCTTCCCCGGTGGCGCCAATGTGACAGGCAACATCAATGTGACACTTTTCTTGGCGGTATGCACCATGCTGGCCATCAACCTTTTTGGCAACAAAGAGTATTGGAAGGAAATCTTCTGGCCTGATGTGCCATTGTTCTTGAAGGCTTATCCCGTGCCCATCATGCCCGTCATCGAATTGTTCGGTGTGTTCACCAAGCCATTCGCACTGATGATCCGTCTTTTCGCCAATATGATGGCAGGCCATGCCGTGATACTGAGTTTCACTTGTGTGATATTCCTTGGTTGGTCGATGGGCGTAGGTTTCGGACTGGGCTTGAACCTGTTCAGCATCATCATGTTGCTGTTCATGAACGCCCTCGAACTGTTGGTGGCTTTCGTGCAGGCCTATGTGTTCACCATGCTGAGTGCCGTGTTCATCGGTCTTGCCCATAAGGAACATCATGAGGGATAAAGGTTTTAACCATTGAATGACAGAGAATTAACAGAAACATTTAAAGAATATATTATTAACATTTAAAAAAATAAAACATTATGATTATTACATCACTTTTGGCTGCAGAAGGTCTGGCACAGCTGGGCTGCGGTCTTGGAGCAGGTATTGCAACAATTGGTGCAGGTTTGGGTATCGGTAAAATCGGCGGCAGCGCTATGGACGCCATTGCACGTCAGCCGGAAGCAGCCGGTAAGATCCAATCTGGTATGATTCTTACTTCTGCCTTTGTTGAGGGTTGTGCACTTTTCGCCATCGCAGCTTGTGCATTCCTTATCAAATAAAGGATTTGTGTCAATAATTAAAAGCAAATGGAATTAAATTTGCCATCAATACTGACTCCTGACTTAGGTCTGCTTTTCTGGATGTTAGTGGCGTTTTTGGTGGTGTTCGGTGTTCTTGCCAAATTCGGTTTCCCCGCCATCCTCGGTATGGTAGAGAAACGCACGAACTATATCGACGAGAGTCTACGCAAGGCACACGAGGCATCAGCACGCCTGGAGAACATCAAGCAGGAGAGCGAAACCATATTGCAGGGTGCGCGCGAGCAGCAGGCCGCTATTTTGCAGCAGGCCGCTGCCACTCGCGATGCCATCGTTGCCAAAGCGCAGGATAATGCCCGTGAAGAGGCTGCACGCCTGATCACAGAGGCAAAGGCTGAGATCGAGGCCCAGAAACAGGCCGCCATCAGCGACATCCGCAAGCAAGTGGCAGCACTCAGTGTTCAGATCTCCGAAAAGATACTGAAGGAGAAATTGTCCACTGACAAGGCACAGATGGATTTTATTGACCGTATGCTTGATGAGGTTACTTCTAACAACAAATAAAGTAATATATGGATTTAGGATTAATATCGGTAAGGTATGCCAGGGCGTTGCTCAAGGCAAGTACCGAAGCCAAACTTGCTGACAGTGTATATGCTGAGATGCAGACACTGGCTGACAGTTACATGAAAGTACCTGAGCTTAGGTTTACCATAGATAATCCCATGCTTTCCAAAGACAAGAAGGAACAACTCCTGACAATTGCTGCCGGAGGAAAACCTTGTGAATTGACAACGACATTCCTCAAACTCGTGTTGCAGGAAGACAGAGAGGGCATCACGCAATTCATTGCTCATTCATTTATTTCTTTATACCGAAAGCAGAAGAACTTAATTCAGGCTAAA
>SFEK01000245.1 GCA_004557285.1 Bacteroidales bacterium
GACAGCAGGCGGGAGCAGTTTCGGTAGCACCAACGCCTTTGTTATCCATAGCGGCGGTTCGGTGGTATTCCACTTCACAGGTGTACCTTTGAATAATACCTTTGTTTATCGTTATGCTAACAACGAACCAAACGGCGGCACCTATACCATCGAAGAGAGTAGTGATGGCACTATGTGGACTGTATTAGGCGCATATAACACCCATGGCGGACGCACACTCAACATGTCCGGCAATAGCCGCTACCTGCGTATCTCCTACCAGCAGGGCGACAGCGACAAAGAGTACGTGGTAGTATGGGGCGGCGGCATCTACGAGCGTCTGGTGGCGCGCGCGAATAAGAACTATGTTACCTTGACCCAAGAGAATGTAGGCGATGAATTCACTACCGCCCAAGTAACCATCCAGACTGCCAACTGGGGCGCAGGGGGGGTGCACGTGGTGTCCAACAGCAATCCCGCATTCAGCATCGACCTCCCCACCGTAACCGGCAACGGCATAGACCAATACAAAGAGTTGATAGCCACCATCCGCTACAACCCCGAGATAGAGGATGCGTCCGGCATTGCACAAATCGTTATCAAGAACGACACCACTCTTACCAAAAAGGTGAACGACAGTGTAATGATTGTGGCGCAAGCCATTGCAGCCGTTACCAAGACCATCGTGCCACAAAATGCTGCCGGCACAGGACTGAAAACAGGTACGGTGGCAGGTCCCTCTACCAATGGTGCATATAAATACCACCGCGGACTGACCAACATTGACTTGACCCACTGCTTTGACGCGGCAGGCAATGCACTCTTCGACCGTCTGTATGTATTCGGCGTTACCAACGCCACCAACGGCTCGAAAATCACCTCACAATATACCAATAGCGACGGCAGCGGCTTTACCGCTGTAGGCACTCCTTGCATCAATATCCCGACCTCAGGCACCACTCGCAACGAGACAAACGTATTCAATGCCACCACCACTTGCTATGTGTATGTAAAAGGTAGCGATGGAAAGAGTTACACCTACAGCAGCGGTGAATCGTTCGATGCCACCCAGAAGCGCTTCAACATGGGTACTTCTATGAATGGCAAGAAACTATACCTCACCGGCTACTGCCCCTTCGCCTGCATGGGTACTACCGCAGCTGAAGAAGGCTGGATGTATTTCCAAGGCAGCAACGATGCCCGTGTGGACATCTATATGGAGAACTGCGAGATACAAGGCAAATACAAGACCGCCAGTGGTTGCGGTGCGGTGAGCGACTATGCGGAAAACAAAGTGGAACTCAGTATAGGTACCAACTTCCTAACCGGCTGTTCCTCCATCTTTGTCTTCCATAGCACGGGGGGTAACTATACGCCGAACATCCATATCATGGGCAACAACCTCCTAATTGGGCAAATGGGTGCGTTGATGACTGAGGTAGTCGGTAAAGTGGGTCCTATTGAGGTTGCTACGGGCATCGCCAATACAGGTCAAGCCTCAGCCCCCATCTCCATTTTGGGACGCAAAAGCATCGGTAATACCAACCTCATTATGGATGATAATTGGGCAGACAGCACTATCACCAACGGATACCTCAAGTTAAGCGCCACCGGACAGCAGGCTCCTTGTATAGACCTCGGTACTTCCTCAGGCAGCGTAACTTTCAACGGAGGACAATACCACCTGCGCAACTCCGCTGCCGACAATGCCTATACCTGCAACACCGTGATATGCTATCGTTCTTATGTCAAGACAGCAGCAGGGCAAACCGTAACTTTATACGGTTTTGGCAATGATAGACCGGCAGGGTGTACGGTAACCATCAACTCCGGTACATTCACCATGGAGAAAAATATGCAAGGCGAAAATTTCGGAAAAGACTACTATCGCGACCAAGAGACTTTCCTCGACCTGCGACTGCCCGAACAGACCTTTATCAATGGTGGCACATTCAATAATATCGAATATGTCTTGGCATGTTCAGAAGCCACCATGCAAGGGACAAGACCTCTAACAAGTGGTAATGAAGAATACGGAAAATTATATGTTTGCCTAATGAAAGATATAAAGATTTCCGGGACTAATACTGACGGAACAGCAATCTTTACTCTCCCTGAGGCTTTCAATGGTTTACCCTATACTTCACTTACGCCTTCTGCAAGGGGTGATGCTGCTACCGTTAGCAATAATCAGTTATATGGTGGTCAGTCTATCAATGCCGATGAATTTGGCAGTGTAAATTTAATGCTACCTGGAGCCGTTCCTATCGATGGAGGTGAAGAAGGATGGTGTG
>SFEK01000246.1 GCA_004557285.1 Bacteroidales bacterium
CTATGGTTCAATCCGTTGGGAGAGCGGCATCGAGATACCATGTGCCGACCAGGACTTCTTTGCCTATAAGGACGTGCCTCACGGAAAGGTTGTCGAGGTGAACTTCCCGTCGAAGAACACTCCTGCCGACAATCCTCATTGGATTGGCGAGGGCGGTCCACGTGCATTCGTCTATCTGCCTCCAACATACGACGGCAAGAAAAAGTTCCCGGTACTCTACCTGCAGCACGGCTGGGGAGAG
Organism: Bacteroidales bacterium; assembly: GCA_004557285.1. GTDB lineage: Bacteria > Bacteroidota > Bacteroidia > Bacteroidales > Bacteroidaceae > Prevotella. The sequence continues at coordinate 242 of SFEK01000246.1, forward strand.
GACGAGACAGCATGGATGAACCAGGGACGCGCCAACCTCATCATGGACAACATGATAGCCGAAGGCAAGTGCGAGCCGTTCATAGTTGTCTGCACTTACGGCCTGACCAACGAGTGCAAGTGGGGACACATGCACGAGTTCGACTGGACGGTGTTCCAGCGTGTGCTCGTAGAAGACCTCATACCGTATATCGACGCAAACTTCAAGACAAAGGCCGACAAGCGTTACCGTGCTATGGCAGGACTGTCAATGGGTGGCATGGAGACCAAGATGTGTACTCTGAAATACCCAGAGGTGTTCGACTACTGGTGCCTGCTCTCCGGCGGCACTTACGCTCCCGAGGACATAAAGGACAAGAGCCAGGTAAAGACCATCTTCATCAGCTGCGGCTCTAAGGAGAATCCTGAAGGCGTGACCAAAGCTGTCGAGGCTCTGAAGGCTGCCGGCATCAATGCGGTAAGCTACATCTCAGAAGGCACAGCCCACGAGTTCCTCACCTGGCGTCGCTCACTGAGGGAGATGGCTCCACTGCTGTTTAAGTAACAACTCAACATTCGGAAACAAAAGGAAGTTAAAGGAGTTAAGAATACTCTTGATTCTGCTTTATCCATTTGTCGATGTTTTGCGAGGCACAAGTACGCCCTGTATCACTGTCGTTCCATGCCTTTGAACACGAGTGTTCCATAACAATGGAACGACCGTCTCAACAGTCATGGAACGACCGTGATACAGGGCACTCATATTGTCAACAGAACTTATGTCAGCAATGGAACCATTTATGATAAATATTCAAATGTATATGTAACAAAAATAATCCGTGGTATTTGATAAATTGCTTAACTTTGCACATGGAAATAACACTATTAACTAAAAAATGAGAATAATGAAGATCAGAAACATGCTTTTGGCAGGCTTAACAGCTGCCACCGCCACAGTCCAGGCACAGAATCCGGTTGTGCAGACGTGGTTTACTTCAGATCCCGCACCAATGGTAGATGGTGACAGTATGTATATGTGCACCGGACACGACGAGGACAATGCCGACTTCTTCTGGATGTACGAATGGCGTTGCTACTCTACGACTGACATGGTGAACTGGACCGACCACGGCGGATTGATGTCGTTGGACACATTCAAATGGGCTGACGACCGCGCATGGGCATCCCAAACCATCAAGCGCAACGGAAAATACTACTGGTACATCTGCGCCCACTCGAAAATCACCAACGGCATGGCTATCGGCGTTGCCGTTGCCGACTCGCCAACAGGTCCTTTCAAGGATGCCTTAGGGAAACCTCTCTTTGACAATGGTTCGTGGGACAATATCGACCCGACGGTGATGATAGATGATGACGGACAGGCATACATCTACTGGGGTAATCCACAATTATATTTTGCCAAGCTGAACAACGACATGGTATCGTTCAACGGCGAAGTGAAAAAGATACCGATGACTGAAGAAGGCTTTGGCGCTCCTTCAATGAAAGAAAGGGTGAAGGGCAAGAAATACAAGGACTGCTACACCGAAGGTCCGTGGATAACAAAACGCAACGGCAAGTACTGGCTGCTTTATGCCGCCGGCGGAGTGCCTGAGCATATCGCATATTCTGTGAGCGACAAACCCGAAGGGCCATGGAAATATATGGGGCCGATAATGCCTCTCGAAGACACAAAGTCGTTTACCAACCACTGCGGTGTGGCAGACTTCAAGGGACATAGCTACTTCTTCTACCATACAGGAAAACTGCCTCGCGGTGGAGGCTTCGGCCGCAGTTGTGCCGTGGAAGAGTTTAAGTACAATGCCGATGGGTCGTTTCCTATTATCCATCACACCGACAAAGGCGTTGACCCTATAGGAAAACTCTGTCCATTCCAGCGTGTGGAGGCTGAGACCGTGGCCTTTTCACGTGGTGTGAAGTCTGAGCAGAACGCTGCCGATGGTGTATATATCACCGAAATCCACAATGACGATTATATAAAGGTACGCGAGGTGGACTTTAATAAGCAGCCCCGATTCTTCTCTGCTT
>SFEK01000057.1 GCA_004557285.1 Bacteroidales bacterium
TGCCTGTTCGTGCAGGTTGCCGAGATAGGTGTGGCAGAGCGATAGTCCCAGCGTGTTGCTGTCCTTCTCGTTCATCTTCAGTGACATCTCGTAGTATCGTCTGGCCTCCTTGTAGTTTCCCTGTGCGTTGTATATCGCACCAATGTTTGCGTAGTTGATAGCCTGGCCTGTTGCGCTGCCAAGTTCTCTTTCTCCTGCTAATGCCATTCGGAATGCGCTGTCGGCACGGTTGTAGTCTTTTACGGTAAGGTAGATGTTTCCAAGTCCGTTCAGCGATACCACCCTGTTTTTCCTCATGGTCCTGCTGGTGTCGGTAGACTCCTCGCACATCCTCCATGCCTCGTAGTGGTATTCCTGTGCTATGTCCAGCATCCCCATCCGTCGGTAGTCTGTACCGATGTTGTTCAGGGCCTGTACCCACTCGCATGTGTCTCCAATGCTTTTAGCCAGGGTCAGTCCATCGTTGTGCAGCAAAAGTGCCTCGTCGTAGCGTCCTTCGTTTCTCAAGTCCTTGCCCTTGTTGCGGAGCGACACCAAACTGTCGGTGAATTCGTGCTTTTTCTCAGCATTACTGTCTTTTTCCTCGCTGCAGGCCATGTTTGCCATGACAAGGCATACCAACCCTGCTTGCAGAATCTTTGTAACCGATGTTTTAATCATCTTCATATTGATTAGCATGTGTATATGTCGTGTATCTAACTCTGTCCTTGATAATCTGGAGGGCTGTACCTGAGTAGCCGGGGGCAACGCCCTCGGTAAAGTTGCCCATTATTGTTTCAGCCTGGAGGGCTGTACCTCCCATCAGTCTTGCAGTGAGGGCGTTGTTTTGTTTTGGTACAGCCCTCCAGGCTGACGTTGATTGTTTGTTCCCTATCCGAGGGCGTTGCCCCCCGGTTAATGTCGCTTGCGCTCAGTGCAGCCCTCCAGGCTGATGGTTCTCCACCCCGTATGTGTTGGGCGTTGCCCTTGGGTATATGCCTTCTTGTCCTTGATAGCCTGGAAGGCTATATCTGAGTAGCCGGGGGCAACGCCCTCGGTAAAGTTGCCCATTATTGTTTCAGCCTGGAGGGCTGTACCTACTGTCTGTGTTGCTGTGGGGGATGATGTTTGGTGCAGCCCTTCATTGCTGAAGCGGTAAAGGCTTAATTCGGACTTCGGCTATTCTTTGAAGAATAGGTCAGTTTCTGGGTCCATTCCCATTTCTTGCAGCCACTCATTATATTCCTCACGAAAAGTTTTCACTTTATGGTGTTCTTTTTGGTTTTTGATATAATCTATGACGGCTTTCCTTTCCTTGGCGCTATAGGTAAAGGCTGCATAGCCATTCCCCCAACCGTCAAATCCGCGATACCAATCACGGCGTTCCTTCATCCATTTGGAGGTTTCTTGCTTGATGAGTCTCACGAAATCACTCACAGATATTGTGGGATGTATCTCTACACATATATGTATATGGTCTGGCATGGAATTAATTCTGTACAGATGACATTGTTTTGCCCTGCACATACCCATGATATATGCATATAGGTCACGTTCATGCTCTGCTGCTATCGTCTTACAGCTGTGCTTTGTGCGCCACACAATATGGTATGTAAGGTTAATGTGTGCCATAATTATATTGTTTTTGGTGCAGCCTTCCAGGCTGACTTTGTTTGCTCGTTTCCTATCCGAGGACGTTGCCCCCGGTTGCGTTCGCTTGCGCTCAGTGCAGCCTTCCAGGCAGATGGTTCTCCACCCCGTATGTGTGGGGCGTTGCTCTTGGGTATATGCCTTCTTGGCCTTGATAGCCTGGAAGGCTATATCTGAGTAGCCGGGGGCAACGCCCCCGGTAAAATCGCCCATCGTTTTTTCAGCCTGGATGGCTGTACCTCCCATCAGTCTTGCAGTGAGGGCGTTGTTTTGTTTTGGTGCAGCCCTCCAGGCTGACGTTGCTTTTTCATATTCCTCCATTCCCTGTGTTGTTCTTTGCAAAGATAAGAAAAAAGCTAAAAAGTGAGAAGAAATATGGTGGAAAATACAATGAATGTAAAAATATACATATTAAAATCCATCGTATTGTCCGAAATAGACATGTTGTTGTCCGAAATAGCCATGTCGGTTAGCATTTATTATTTTACTTTTGCAGTGAAAATACATTGGTAACGTATGGTCCCTTATATTTCCACCTCGTTAGGATACGCCGGTTGGAATTTAGAGACGGGAAAGAAGAGTTAGTTATGAATGCAAATAGTGTAATAAATCTCTGCAAAAACAAAAGGCTGCTCGTTGTCATGGCTATGTTTGTCATGGCAACGGCAGACGTGTGTTCGCAGTCAGAGATGCAGTGGCAGGGTGGCACCGTCTATAGTTTCGGGACAATACTTGAGGATGACGGACCCGTGTCTCACCGTTTTGTTCTTCGCAACGCCGGTGACAAGGCATACTCCATTGTTGGTGTCTATGCTACATGCGGTTGCACCACGGCAACCCATTCCCCTCATGTCATTGCTCCTGGCGATACAGCCTCGGTGACTGTAACCTTCAATCCGCAGCATCGTGAAGGTCTGTTCCATCAGCGTGTTGCCGTGACCACTGACTCACGTTCCCGTATCAACTATCTCTTAGTTAAGGGCAATGTGGTCAGTTCCTGTCAGCGGATAGAGAATGAGTCCCCTGTTGCCAATGAAAAGACGCGTCTTGCCGAGAGAGAATGAGTAACACAAATATATATTTAATCACCAAAACTATTATTAACATGAAAAAAGCATTATCAATTTTCACACTTTGCCTCCTGGCAGTGTTGCAGATGAGTGCTCAGCGCGATTGGACGCCGCTCGCGAATGACGATCCTTCAGTAGCTGCTGAGACTGTTGTCTATGCCACTCTGCAGGATGCATCAGGAAATCAGGTTGCACCAGGCAATGACGTAAACGTTACACTTGGTGCTTTCATTGGTGACGAATGCCGTGCCGTGGCTACACCTGTGGCTAAAACAACCGGTGAGGGAGCTACAGCAGTCACAACGTACATCTACACGTTGCGTGTTGCTGTCAAAGAGGGTGAAGACAATCAGACGGTGAATTTTGCCCTCAAGTGTTCTGACCTTATTAACGAATACACGGTGACAGAGTATACTCTGTCCGAAACAGTTACTGTAAATGCGAGCGATGGTACCATAAACTATCCGTCTGATCCGTTCACCATCCAGTTTACTCCTGTTACAAGTGTATCTCTGCCAGAGACCATCACCATCAACAAAGGTGACAAGGTGACTCTGACCGATGAATTGATATTGACACCTGAGGGTGCCAATCTACCCGATAGGATTACCTGGGGATATGCTAACAGTGCCGAGTTTATCAAGGTAGAGAATGGTGTTCTTGAGGGTCTGAAGGTGACCTTTGCGGCATACCTTGGCATGAACTTTTTCTATACTCCGTCTGGTGAAAAGAGTGCATATACGACTGTCGTGGTCAACCAGCCCATCACAGGTCTGGAGCTGAGTCAGGATTATCCCGACGGAACCATTACCGTGAACATCAACGATGGTGCTACGCTCACCCAGATGCTTTCCGACATTATCACTGTAACCCCAGAGGATGCCACAGAGCAGGTGACCTGGATTCCTTCTGACGCGGAGGCTATCGTAAAGCAGACAGAGGAGACAACAAGCCAGGAGCTGTGGGTACCGAGCAAGGTGGGCACCTACACCATGACCGCCACCTGCGATGCCGGTTTTAAGGTTAATGTTACCATCATCATCCGCAAGCCCGTGGAAGAATTGACAGCCAATTATGATGCCATTACCGTGGCCCTTGGTGATGATGTGAAGCAGTATTTGCCCTATACCTTCCAATATTCACCTGCAGATGCCACCGACCCCATGTCAGGCATCAGTTATTCCGTTGAGGAGCCAGTCGATGGTGAGTCTCCCGTGCTACAGACCAATGATGATGGCACCATCACTGCGATTGCCGAAGGTGAAGCGACTGTCCATATCAGTCATAGTGATATTCCCAATGGCGTTATTTCTCTCACAGTGCAGGTAATCAAACTGCCAACAGAGCAGGACTTCTCCGTTTCAATGGATCCTCTGGCAATTGAGGTACCAAAAGACCAAATCACCACATTTGACATCACCGATATTCTCAAGGGAAATATCAAGACCGGACCTTACAACTGGACCGACCTCACATGGGCTGAGAACCATGGCGAGGGCGATGCCATCCTGAGCATCACCAATGGTGGCGTTACCGCTTCTGACCAGTATCTCACACAGGCATACGGCTCAACCCGTTTCGAGGGAACCATGACCAACCAGGTCTGTGGTTTCGATGGTAAAGGCAGCTTCACGCCTGTTAAGGAACATGTCTTCACCATCGGCTTCGGTGTCAACATCATCGAGGGTCTCTCAAGCATCTCCTTCGAGGCTATAGCCATCGGTTGTGAAGACACCTATCAGCTCACCATTACCACCGTTCCAGCTGGCTATCCTCTGGAGGATGTGACATTTGACATTCCTGCCCTTACTGTCGATGGCACTCAGGAAGCCAGTCCGCTCTTCACTCTGACACGTGTCGAGGGTACCAACACTTGGACACTCGACCCGATGCTCGTAGGTGAAGGCCGTCTCACGGCAACTGCTGGCAACTACAATGCCACACAGCCCGTAAAGATTACCCAGCATATCAATGCCGAGGCAGGATGGAACTGGGTCTCTCTCTATGCAGGAGTTATTGATGAGAGCGTGATGCCAAAGTATTTAGTCAACGCTCAGGAAATCCGCTCGCAGGGCGACCTCGTCTACAACGACCCCGAGTACGGCTTCTTCGGAACCCTGACCTCTCTCGATGGCTCTTCCTGCTACAAGATTGACGTAAAGGATGACCTTACCCTCGACTACCTTGTAGACAACACCTCTCTCTATACCAACAACTCTACTGATGTGACACTCCGTCCGGGTTGGAACTGGTTCAACAATCCTTGCTGCAAGTCTCATCCGTTCCAGGAAATCTTCGGAAAGGTAATGAGCCTGCCTGCTGGTAGTCAGGTGGTGGCACAGAATGGCTTCATGACATTCGCAGAGGAAGATGGTATGCCGTTATGGCAGGGTACCCTTGAGTCTCTGAATGCCGGCCAGGGCTACCTCATCTACAATGCCGGTGAGACAGAGGTGCAGTTCTCCATTATTCCCGACAGGTATATGAGTGTGTACGAGCCAGCCGCTGGCGCAAAGGCTTTTGACAACACGTTGCGTCCCGAGCTGACATACAACTATCGTCAGTTTGCCGACAACATGACCATCATTGCAAGACTCAGCGAGAAGGTTGAGGACGGACAATACAGCATCTGGGCTTTCGTTGGCGATGAGTGCCGTGGCGAGGGTAAGATGATCAACGGCCGTTTCTTCATCACCGTAAATGGAAAGAACCGCGAGGCCGTGACCTTCAAGCTCTTCGATACCACTACTGGTGAGTTCATATCTCTTGACGAGACTGTATCGTTCACCAAGACCATGGGTACCTATGCACAGCCATTGATGTTCAACGGCGCCGTAACCGGCATCCGCGACATCACTGGTGCTGATGGACTCTCCATCCGCGTATCAGGCAACAGCATCGTTGCCGAGGGGGCTAAGGACGTGAAGGTGTTCAGCACCAACGGTCAGATGGTACCACAGACTAATCTCACAGCTGGAACCTACATCGTTAAGGTTACCACAGCCAACGGCGTGGTTACCAAGAAGATGGTAATAGGAAACCGCTAATACTCATTATTCTGAAGGCCGTTGCCCCTGCCGGGGTGCAGGGCAACGGCCTTTTACACCTTATTAATATATATATATCAACTTTTATAAACACCATGAGACCTACCAATCCCCACTGGCATGAAAGGCTCAAGCAGCTGACGGCACGCACCATGACAACCCTGGTGTGTACCTTTGCCGTTTATGCACTGCAGGCTCAGGACATATCACAGATAGGCAAGGGTGATCCGCTGATTATCACAGGCTCCATAGGTACGCAGAACACATACTACCATTCGTCGTATGGCAATGGCTATATGTCGCCATTGAGCAACAGCGTCTATGCGAACCTCAACATCAGCATCTCAGGCTTCTCCATGCCATTCTCCGTGTACTATTCCAACGACAACCTGAACTTCAGCTATCCGCAGTTCTCGTTCAACCTCACTCCGAGGTACAAGAACTTCACGGCCCACATTGGCCGCTCCTCCATGCCCTTCAGTTCATACATACTCAACATGTCGTTCAACGGAGTAGGTCTCGAATATCGTGACAAGACGTTCCGCGCCTCTGCCTTCTATGGCATTCTGCGCAACGCCGTCAACGACAATCCTGAGGACCCTAATCCACGCAAACCGCAATACCGACGCATTGGCTGGGGATTCAGTGCCGGATATGGCCGCGGTGGAAACAGCATCGACCTCTATCTGCTCAGGGCATACGATTCGCCCAACTCCATCGACGAATACTGGCGGCAGTACTACCGTCCGCAAGAGAACCTCGTCGTTGGACTCAAGGGAATGCTTCGTGTGAAGAATTTCCTGTCCTTCTCTGCAAACATCGCTACATCGGCCTTCACCGCCGACAAGGAATCGCCAAAGATTTCCGCTGGCGAGGCCACCCGCTTCGACAAGATTTTCGAAGCACGCTACACCTCCTCCGTGAGGTATGCCGGCGATGCCTCCATGACGTTGTCGTTGGGAGGTGTCAACACGTCGGTATTCTATAAGATTATCCAGCCCGACTATACGTCGCTTGGCACATACTATACATCCAACAACTACCACAGCCTGGGAGTTAACTTCAGCACGTCGCTGTTCCGCAACCTTTCTATCTCTGGCTCTTTCTCAGGCCAGCAGGACAACCTGTCCAACCAGCAGCTCTATACCACCTCCGGCTATGTCTATTCAGCCATGGCCTCCTATCGTATAGGCAACAACTTCAGCATTTCGGCCATGTACAATGGTTACCTGCAAAAGCAGACCGATGGTACAGCCAAGGTCAATGACACCACCAAGGTGCACCGTGTGCTGCATAGCTATAGCCTCATGCCGTCATACTCCGTCAGTGGTGACCTCTTCGATCACAGCATGTCGTTGTCCCTCAACTACACCCAGAACAAGGATCTCAATAAGTTCTCCATCGGACTGTCTGACGTTGAGACCATGGCCATCGGTGCCTCATACGTCATTGGCGTGAAGCCATGGGAGATGGACTTCAGTACCTCCGTCAGCCATCAGCAGACTAAGGGCTTCAACACGGAATACATTTCGGATGTGGCCTCTCTCTCCACCAGCCGTGGCTTCCTGAAGGAGAAGACCCTCAACACATCGGCCACCGTGTCGTTGTGTTATAACCATGTCAAGCGCACATCCAAGAGCCTCTCCATGGCTCTCGACCTTAGCGCAAGCTACACTCTTAAGAAAGTACACTCGTTCAGTGCCTCGGCATCGTTCAGCAAGTATGGTGATGTCAATCCTACCAAGACCACCTCGTCGCTCGACGCCACCGACATACGCCTCTCCCTCAATTATCTCTACACTTTCACTTTGCTTAGTATCAAGCACAAAGACAAAAAGAAGAAATGAAACGCTTTATCACATATATGCTTTTTACGCTAACCCTTGGCGCCGCAGTTTGCGCCCGGGCATTTCCGCCTCAGGGCATCTCACCTGATGTCATGACGCAGTTCAAGGCGCCTCAGTGGATTCAGCCCCGGGCGGAAACCGGAGAATTTGTCGAGCTTTCGACCGAGCTTCCTATGTTTCAGTGGATTCCACCCGTTCTCAACGGCAGCCCCGTACCTATGGGCACAACCTACGACTTCACCATAGTGGAGATAATGCCCGGTCAAAGTCCGGACCAGGCCATTGAACGCAACCCGGTCGTATATCGTGCGCCGGGATTGATTACACCCCAATGCCTGCTTCCCCGCACAATAGTCGAAGCCTTACGTCCCGAGGCCGAGTATGCGGCTCAAATTAAGACCAATGTACCTCATAATAGGCTTGCCAATGACGGCGCCGGCGAATTGCTACTTTTCAGACTTGCCAAAGTCGAAGTGAAACTTCATAACGAAAAACAAGAACCACAATGAGACGACTTCAACGATTTATTACTCTGCTGGGATTAACCCTTTGCTGCACCATAGCGGCATTTAGCGAGAATCTCACCGTGACAATAACCCCGGTGAGGCAGGTTTTGCCTCCCCAGGTGATGTATTATCTGTCCAATCCCGGGCAGTATTTCAATATTTCTGCCCAAAACACGGAGAATGAAGCAGTACTTATGTACTTTGGCGTTGAATTGCGTCAATTGACTCCTTCGTCCGACATTGAAATAATAGTCCCGGGTAAAACAATGCCCGTGAAGCCTTTTGAAATTCCCGCCAACGGGACCAAGGTATTCAATGCGGTGGAAATGCGCGATATGTTCAATCATGTCCGCATGGAGGATATCTCTATGCCCGCGGGATTATTTGATAATGTTACCTCAGGCAGCTTCGGAAATATTCCGGAAGGCACCTATGAGATAATACTTTCCGCATATAAGTGGGATCCGTATCTTTCCTCACCTGTTTTGCTAAACAACCCGTCACTGAGCCGCACAATTTTCACTGTGTGCTATCAGGCCAAGGCACCCGAATGGATTATGCCGGTGGCAACAGGCGAATATGACGACAAAAATATAGCCACGCTGTCGAAGCAAACTCCGCTGCTGACATGGATGGCTCCGGTGGTGAATTGTGATCCAAAGCCGCGCCATTACAACTATGATATTAAGATAGTACAGCAGATGCCTTTGCAGGCCATCGATGATGCTATGGACCGCAATCCCGTGGTCTATCAGGCCAATAATCTTCAGATGCCGCAATGCATCATACCGACCAATGTAATAAAAGACTTCTCGCCTTACGAGACATATATTGCGCAAATCACCGCTCATTCCAATGCCACCCAGATAGGCTCGCTTGACTACATCAATATCGTCAACGAGGGGAAAAGCGATATCAAAATGTTCCGTGTCAAGGATTATTCCGAGACACCGGCACAGCCTGCGACATACTCTCGTCCCAAGCTGATGCGGCCAAATCTGCCCGCCGGGTTGTGGTATGCACAGTTCGACCCCGCCAAAGACGAGGTCACCTGGTCGGCACCCCGCCTCAACAATGCCGGAGGGAAGCAAGTATCATTCACCTATGATGTACGAATCATCAAACCCACAAGCGGCTATTACATTTATCAACAGAGCGAATGTTTAAAAGCCGCCAATGAATTGGAGCCCATCTTTGAGCAGAAGGGCATCCGAACCACCTCATACCGCATCCCCGCATCCATGGCGGACGCTCTTGACCCCAAGTCCGTCTACCTGATGCAAGTTGTGGCTCACCCCGACACTGTTGCAGGTGATTACAAGGCTCTAACCTTCGAAGGCGAAGGCAAGGGCATACCCGTGGCATTTGCACGTGCCCAGACCGTGTTCTCGCGGCCCGTATTGGTTACACCCAGCCCCTATCAGAGTTTCGACCAGTTTGCCTACGAAAATGAAGACATCTCCAAGGGTGTGCATATCCTCATGAGGGACAATCCCGTCATCAAGTGGAAGCCCTGTGAGGTTTCATCCGTTGACGATGGCCGGACGCTACCCAATGTGACCTATGACATTAAGATTACTCAGCCAAATAAGAAATACCCGGCATCAGCTGCCGGTATGGAGGAGGCTCTCGACAACGAAATTCCGTTCTATGAGAAAAAAGGCCTCACATCCACCGAGTTCAAGGTGCCCATCGACTTATTTGACATTGTAGACCCCAAACAACTGTTCCTGGTGCAGGTTACTGCCCGTGTGGAAAATGCTGCTTCGGGCGACCAATCCTATGTATTCCTCAACAAAGGCAAGAGCTATCCGGGCCTCGTCGTCCTCCGCAAAACAACGGATATAACCCAGTATTCTGCCCCACGCCTTACAGTGCCCAAACCTTACACCGAAATAGGCAACAAAAAATTTGAGGTTCTCAATCCCAACAACTGCATCATCAAGTGGAGCGCCCCTGTGGCTTCGGGCAAAGCGCAAGATCCTGTGGATTTCACTTACGACATCTCCATCTTGCAGCCTACAGGCGGGTACGACGCCTCTCTTGCCACCATTCTCGGCGAAGCTATCGACGGCGAAGTTGTTTATGAGCAAAAGGGCATATCCTCCACATCCTTTAAGATGGACAAGAGGGCTTTTGATGCGCAGATTGATACAGCCTCCATGTTCCTGCTGCGTGTCCGCGCCGTGGCCGACGAAGACTATTGCCAAAAGCACAATATTCGTCTTGAGAATGACGGCTATTCAGCCCCCGCGCTTGTCGGGTTCAAGTCAGGCTCCGGCGATGATGCCGATATAATCGGCCTCGGAGGCATGAACCTGACAGATTCACTATATAATTTCGTCAATCCTGAAATAGTACTTCCCCATTTCCACCCCGATGAAGGCGCAAGGAAAGAGTTCCTCAATTCAGACATTGCTGTCAAATGGAACAGGCCGACTTTCGAAGGAGGTGCCGGAGCACAGCCTGACACGATACAATTCGTGTATGATGTAGAGCTGTTTGCCGCAAAGGATTACATTTCCAGGGAAGAGATGCTCAAGACTGCCCCGATCTATGCCAATAAGGCACTTAAGGCACAGACCGACACCATCCGTTGGGACAAACTCGACGGGAAGGTGGAAAAAGGCGACTACCTAATGCTTCGTGTCAAGCCCACGGCGATTAATGATAAATCGGTTGCTTTCCTCAACGACAGCATCAACATTGTGGACTTCGCAATGTCAGAAGTTTTCACAAGCCGATATTTCCAATGCGCAAATCAGGTAGAGATTTCTAATGAAAAGCCGACAACAGCCGGTGTAGACGCATTGAAAGGCAAAAGCGTAAGAATCGGTGAGTACGAGCTTGTGCTCGACGGCAAGCTGGAAGCCATAACAGACAAGCCGGGACACTTCAAAGGCACCGGCCATGTGATATGGGAACCGCTACTGATGACATGGAAACTTGCCGTCAAATTCGACGACATAGCCATTAATACCGACAATCAGGTATTTGCCGGCAATGTGGAGACCTACGGCGGAGAAAACAACAAGATGAGCAGCTCGGAAGTAGTTGACAAGTTATTCTCCGACTGGGGTATCGATAACCTCATCGGTGACACCGGCATCCCCTACGCAGACAAACTTCAGGGCAAGGCCGGCGACAAGATTAAAAGCCTTGCCGAGCAACTCCCCATAGGCGAATACTATCAGCAATTCCAGGAGGGAAAAGCCTTTGTGGCCGGACTTCTCCAGGGCAATGTGGAGAATGTTACCTTCCCGCTTGAGATTCCGAAAGAAATCAATCCCTCGCCGGTGAACTTGACAATCTCGAAAATGAAGTTTGCGCCGACCTATGCCACCATGGACTTGTTCGGCACCTTCGTTGTGCCCAATACCAAGGCCACTCAGGGACAGATTTTGGCCTTCGGCGCACCGAGGATGTGTATCAGTCCCAAGTCGCTCATACCCGAAGGCGGCACCGTGGCGCTCCTTAAGGATTTTGAAGTACAGGAACCCAAGAGCGGTTTCAAATGCAAATTCCTTGCGCCCAAGGATGTTATAGAGCCGGAAGACGGATGCTTTGTATCTTGGAGCGGCAATAAATTCGAATGGCTCAACCTCGACATCGACATGACCATGCCCTCCGACCTCAAAAAGGTGGTCAATGGTAAACGTACAGAGGAATCGCCCATACTCCACGTAGGCACCAAGATACAGAAGTGGGAAGATTTCACGGCTGAGGTATCTATCGACCCGTTCGAACATGTAGATCTCCCCGGTTATGTGTTTACGGCAGATGAGGCTATTATCGACCTTGCTTCCGGAAGCAATCACACTAAGATGGGATCCTTCCCCGAGGGATATAAACTTGAGAGCCTCGG
>SFEK01000058.1 GCA_004557285.1 Bacteroidales bacterium
TAAGGTACAGACCCGTAACTATAAGAACTAATTAATTAAGGAATCATTATGGCTAAGAATATTTCATTTACATTAAAATACTGGAAGCAGAACGGCCCACATGACAAAGGTCACTTTGACATCCGCGAGATGAAGGACATTCCAGATGATACATCTTTCCTTGAAATGCTCGACATCCTCAACGAAGAGCTGATTAACGAGGGAAAAGAACCTTTTGTGTTTGACCATGACTGCCGTGAGGGTATCTGTGGCATGTGTTCACTCTATATCAATGGCCATCCCCACGGACCCGCCACTGGTGCTACCACTTGCCAGCTTTATATGCGCCGCTTCAACGATGGCGATGTCATCACCGTAGAGCCTTGGCGTTCGGCAGCCTTCCCTGTCATCAAAGACTGTATGGTTGACCGTGGTGCCTTTGACAAAATCATGCAGGCCGGCGGTTACACCAGCGTGCGCACAGGTCAGGCTCAGGATGCCAATGCCATCCTCATTCCCAAGCAGGATGCCGACGAGGCCATGGATGCCGCCACCTGTATCGGTTGTGGTTGCTGTGTTGCCGCCTGCAAGAATGGTTCTGCCATGCTGTTCGTCAGCTCTAAGGTCAGCCAGTTTGCTTTGCTTCCACAGGGTCGTCCCGAGGCAGCACGCCGTGCCAAGGCCATGATCATGAAGATGGAAGAGCTTGGTTTTGGTAACTGCACCAACACTCGTGCCTGCGAGGCTGAATGTCCAAAGAACGAGAGCATTGCCAATATCGCCCGTCTTAATCGTGAGTTCATCAAAGCCAAATTGGCCGACTAATGCAATGAATTGTTGAAAGACAACTTTCAATACAGAAATCGGGTAGGTCGGAAAACGGAGTAAGTTTTCTGACCTACTTTCGTTACTGTGGTGTTCCAAGCCACAACCCACCTCATTTGTCCACCAAATCCTGTCCAGTTATGAATTTCAAGCAGTGCATTGTGCTCATCCCGTTGTTGATGGCCACCGTTGTTGTGCAAAGTTGGAGCCGCACCATTTGCCGTGCCGCATGGCTCGCAAGTGGCGATAGCTCATGTGTCGGCAAACTATCCTTGAACCTGCAGATGAAGACGGCCAAGACAAGGAGAATATGCCCAGCCAACCGTCACGAGACAACGCCCCAAGGTGCACCATCCACAACGCCCAAAATCCATGTGATGATGAAACTCCAGGGCGATCATCCCGATGTAGTCGTCGATTCCCTGCGCCGTACGGGAATCACTGTCTATGGCCGTTTGGGCAACATTGTCACCGCATCGTTGTCCGAGAGCGACATGTCGCGTGTGGCTTCCAATCACTGCATCCAAGGCATCACTTCAGGAGGTCGAGTCCAATTGGCTACAGACCAGTCGCGCATGCTGTGCCATGTTGACGAAGTGCTACAGGCCACGGCAGGCGACCAAACCGGTTTGCCACGAGCCTTTACCGGTAAGGGTGTGACCATTGGCATGATTGACACTGGATTTGACTTCCAGCATCCGGCGTTCAGAGATGCCGACGGCCGCCTGCGCATCAAGGCCGTATATAACCCCTATGGCGGAACAGGAAATGCCGCTTACGACCAGCATGGCCACTTGCTGCCAGGCACGGTCTATGATACCCCGGAAATGATTGCACAGCTTACTGCTGACCGCCAGGGAGAGCCCATCGACGATGGCGATGCCAGTCATGGCTCGCACACCACGGGAATAGCTGCCGGTCGTCATCATCATCCCTGGGGCGGCATGGCACCCGATGCCGACATTGTGCTGTGCATGTTTCTGCCTGCTGTGGGCGATACCAACGCTGTTGATGCCGATATGGACAGCGAAGCCGCCATAGCCAATGCCTTGATGTATCTTGTAGGCTATGCCCACCAGTCGCACCAACCCATGGTGGTCAACATGAGTCTCTATTCGCAAGACGGACCGCACAACGGTCGTGGCTACATGCCCGAATTGCTCGACGCCGTGTGTGCCGAAGGTCTGCATGTGGTGTTGTCGTCGTGCAATCTTGCTCATGTGCCCGTACATATTTATAAGGCATTCCGTGGCGATGGAGACGTGCTGAAAACCTTTGCCCGCACCACTACTTCAAGGTGCAATTCCTATTCGTTTGGCTATTTTAGAACCCTTGTTCCTGCCACCGTCAGAGGATGTATTGTAGATACGCTGACCATGACCAAGGTGTTTGAAACCGACCTGTTATATAGCGATGACCCGCAGGAAGAACGCCGTGCGGTATATATCAATACCGAAGACGGAAGTATGCTGGCCCATTATTTCGATGGAGAGCTGGAGGTGGCTGTCAACGAAGATGCAAACCTCGGTCAGACGGCGTTTGCCGCACTCATCCAGGGCACCATGCGCCAACCCCATTACCTCTTTTCGTTTGAGGTGACAGCCCCTGAAGGCAGCGAACTTGATGTGTTCAACCAAACCTACGAAGGGCTCTCTTCGTTTGGTCAAGAGGGCTATGAAGACGGTCTTTACGACATGTCGTTGAGCGACTGGACCTCCTGCCCGTCAGTCATCACCGTGGGCGCCTTCGTCAGTTCAGCTGTCAACAGGCAGTGGAACCGCTATGTCGATGAGTCGTTTGCCTTTACCGTAGGCGAAATCGGATATTTCAGTGCCTATGGCACCTCGCTCAACGGTGTGAGTGTTCCCACCGTCTGTGGCCCCGGCTTGCATGTCACCTCCTGTCTCAACCACTACAACCTCAGCGATGCCGACCTGCCGCTGGTGCTCGAAGAAATGCAGTGGAACGGTTACATCTATGGTGCCAATGCCGGAACTTCCATGTCGGCACCCTGTGTGGCAGGCATCCTTGCCTTGTGGTTGGAGGCCGACCCCACGCTCACCCAAGAGCAGTTGAAAGACCTCATTGCCCACACCTCCACCACCGACCATTTTGTCTCGCAGTGTCCCGAGCGTTGGGGAAACGGCAAAATCAACGCTTTAGCTGGTTTGCGCCGTGTGTTAGGCATAGATAGCGGCATCGACCATCCCCAAGCGCCAGAATACACCGACAACGCCCTCTACACCCTCCAGGGCATACGGGTCAGTGGTCGTCGTCTGCCCAAGGGCGTCTATATTCAAGGAAGAAAGGCGGTGGTATGTCGATGAAACGCTATTTCACCCATTACAGGTCGCTCATTTCCCTTGGCATTCCTATTGTCGTGGGTCAGGTGGGCAATATGGTGTTGGGCTTTGCCGACACCCTGATGATTGGTCATTATGGCATGAAAGAATTGGCGGCAGCCAGTTTTGTCACCAACATGACCATGTTGATTATCCTCTTTTCCATGGGCTACAGTTATGGACTCACGCCCCTTGTCGGACAGTTGTTCGGACAGGGCGAGACCGACAAGATTGGTCGTAGCGTGAGAGCCGGCGTGGTGGCCAACACTTTGTTGGCGGCTGTTCTTGTGGCGGTGGCACTGATGTTGTATCACGGACTGCCCTATTTAGGACTACCGTCAGAGTTGCTGCCCTACATGCGCCCATACCTGATGGTCAACATCGTGTCGTTGCCCTTTGTCTGTTGGTTGAACACCTACAAGCAGTTTTTTGATGCCATCGGCCATACACGCATACCCATGATGGTGATTCTGTCGGGCAATGTGGTGAATATCCTTGGCAACTACCTGCTCATCTACGGCTATTGCGGGTGTCCAGAGTTAGGACTGGTGGGTGCAGGCGTGGCCACGTTGTTTTCCCGTGTCTTGATGTCGCTGGCGTTCATCGTGATATTCTTTATGGCAAGGCCTTACCGCGCCTATCGTGAAAGTTTTTTGCGCCAGTCCACCGACCGCCAGCTCTTTCGTCGGCTCAACGCCTTAGGATGGCCCTTGGCCTTTCAGATGAGCATGGAGGCCTCCGCTTTTTCCTTGGTGTCCATCATTGTGGGATGGATAGGCACCTTGGCCCTTGCCGCCCATCAGATTGTGGCCACGCTGTCGCAGTTGTTTTTCATGGTATATTATGGTTTGGCGGCAGCGGTTTCCGTGCGCGTCAGTCATTTTTCCGGTCAGCGCGACTTCCGTTCGGCCTACGACACGGCGGCAGCAGGTTTCCACCTTGTCATGTTGGTGGCGGTATTGGTGGCGGTGCCCTTCTTTTTGCTGCGCCATCAAATAGGTCTGCTGTTCACCTCCGATGCGTCGGTTTGTCAACTTGTAGCCCAACTCGCCTTGGTCATCATCGTCTATCAGTTTGGCGACGGCCTGCAAATCACCTATTCCAACGCCCTGCGCGGCATCGCCTGTGTGCGTCCGTTGGTCTATATCTCGTTTTTCAGTTATTTCGTCACCTCGCTGCCGTTGAGCTGGTTTTTGGGCATATATCTTGGTTACGGACTGTTAGGTGTATGGGGAGCGTTTCCCATCAGTCTCACCATCGCCGGTGTGCTGTATTATTGGCGTTTCAAGGTGAGCACGCTCAAGTCTCCTGCCTGACCTTCATGCCCTTCAGCAACACCCTTTTCCCGTTGGCGAGTGTGGTGGCAAAGAGATAGGTGTCCCCGCCGTCGGCCAGTTGCAGTTTTTTGCGCAGTTCCGCCACTTTCAGTGGAAAGTTTCTCACACTGATGTTGGCTTGTTTCAAGGGTGCGCAAAACGCTTTCAGTGCCTTTTTGTTCATCGAGGTTGAATCCACTAAGGCAAAAGTTCTGCCGGGGAAATGCTCCACCAAAATGTTGCCCACCAGCAGATGACTGTTGGGGGCGATTTCCTCCAGTCCGTACCGTTGGGCCACTAAGGCGTGGCATGCCGCTTTCATCAGCGATGCGTCGGGTTCATACAAGTATTGGTAGCGTTGCTCCTCCTGCGGCACATCGCCTGTGGGCAGCAGCAGTCTGCTTTCCTGGGCAAAACGCCTGTGTTGTTCCGCATCCTGTGCCTCCTCTGGCGTGAATTCGAACACCTGCTGCCCATTGGCACAGAAGATGCGCTCCAGCTTGCTGAACCGCTCCGACAGCACCAGCAGCAGTTCCTTGCATTCCCCTTCCTGCGCCACGATGTGCACCTCGCCCACACAGTTCCCTATGTCGGCCACTGCCTTTCTCCAGTCGAGCATAGGCGACAGTTTGACGAGCACCAGTTCCCCCTTTTCGAGCAGCAGGTTGCGCAGCTGTGTCACGTCAGGCGTGCAGTCGGCTATGGCAAAGGTTCGTCCACCGTTGCTGTTGCGTCGTGCCGGGTCGATGAAGATCATCGTCTGCCGCTCCATCGTTTGCAGCACCTCTTCGGCCTGTGCGTTCATCACCGCAGTGTGCCTGTCCATGTGCATCACCTTCAGGTTGTGCCGGGCGATGTCGCACAGCGCACTGTTGCGCTCCACATAGCAAGCCCGTTCAAACCCTTTGGCCATGAAGGAGAAATCCACTCCGAATCCCCCCGTCAGGTCAGTCAGCGATGTCGCCTTGCCCCCGTTTGTCAACCGTTGAGCCAGTGCCGCCTTGTAGGTGGCGGTACATTCCGACGAGCACTGTTCCATCGACAGGTGCGGCGGATACACCACACCCGTTGTGGCCGCCCATTGCGGCAGTTTGGTCTTGGCCCTTTGCCATCCGTCAATCTGCGTGAGCGCAAAGTCCATGTCCACGTTGTCGTCGTGTCTGGCCGTCAGTGCCAGTTTTTTTGTGTCATCATTCCTGTGCAGGGCAATAAATTCTTCTGTTGTCATGTGCTATGTTTTTGGTGGAAATTTTTGCAACCACCTTATCTTTTTGCAAAAATACGACATTTTATTTTTGTATGTGCTTGAAAAATGTTATTTTTGCATGATTTAGCTACAAGAAGTGAAAATAACGGATAAAAGTAGCGGAAAGAAAAAAACGTAAACATGTCACAGATAACAATAAAGCGAGTAGAAAGCAAGCGCGACTTGAAGCGTTTCATCGAGTTGCATTACGACCTGTATGCCGGCAATCCCTATGACGTTCCCAATCTTTTCAGTGATGAGATGAAGACGCTCAGCAAGGACAAGAATGCCGCCTTTGAATTTTGCGAGGCAGAATATTTCATGGCCTACAATGCCGAGAATCAGTTGGTGGGTCGTGTGGCAGCCATCATCAACCATCGTGCCAACAAGCGTTGGGGCCGTCTTTGCGTGCGTTTCGGTTGGATAGATTTCATTGACGACATCAACGTGTCGCGCGCCTTGTTGCAGGCTGTCGAAGACTATGGCCGCTCCAAGGGCATGAACGAGATGATTGGTCCGCTGGGTTTCACCGACCTCGACCCCGAGGGTATGCTCACTTGGGGATTCGACCAATTGGGCACCATGCCCACCATTTACAACTATTCCTATTATCCCGAGCATATAGAACAGTTGGGCGATTTCGAAAAAGACAACGATTATGTGGAGTTCAAACTCATGGTGCCCGATACCGTTCCTGAGAAATACACCAAGATTTCGCGCATGATAGAGACCCGATACAATCTCCATGTGCGCAAATTCACCAAGAAAGACATTTTCGAAGGCGGTTATGGCCGCAAGATTTTCGAACTCATCAACACCTGTTTCAAAGATCTTTATGGCTATTCCGAACTTTCCGACAGGCAGATATCACAATACATCGACATGTATCTGCCCATGGCCGACCTCAGTCTCATCACGGGTGTTGAAGACTGGAACGCCGAGAAAAAACTGGTGGCGGTGGGCATCAGCATCCCCTCGCTTTCAGTAGCCTTGCAGAAGTGCCGCCGTGGACGCCTGTTCCCCATGGGCTGGTGGCACATCCTGCGCGCCTTGAAGCAGCACAAGACCAAGGGCGTAGATTTGCTCCTGCTCGGCGTGCTGCCCGAATATCGCATGAAGGGTGCCAATGCGCTGATGTTCTCCGACCTCATCCCCCGTTACCAGGCCTACGGTTTTGAGTGGGGCGAGAGCCAGGTGGAGATGGAAACCAACGAGAATGTGCAGAGCCAATGGCAATACTTGGAGACTATCCTGCACAAGCGCAGACGTTGCTACAAGAAATGGCTGTAGCCGCTACGAGAGAATGACATAACGACAAGATTTTTCAACATGATGAACGACGACAACAACATACAGCAGAACACAGTGGCCTATAACGACGACAACATCCGCCACCTGTCCGACATGGAGCATGTGCGCACCCGTCCTGGCATGTATATCGGCCGATTAGGTGATGGTTCCATGCCCGAAGACGGCATCTATGTGCTGCTCAAGGAGGTGATTGACAACTCCATCGACGAGTTCAAGATGAACGCCGGCAAGCGCATCGAGGTGGATATCGACGACGGTCTGCGTGTCACCGTGCGCGACTATGGCCGCGGCATTCCGCAGGGCAAACTGGTAGAGGCGGTGAGCGTGCTCAACACCGGTGGAAAATACGACTCAAAGGCCTTTAAGAAGAGCGTGGGGCTCAACGGCGTGGGCATCAAGGCTGTCAATGCACTGAGCCTGCATTTCGAGGCCCGTTCCTATCGCGATGGCAAGGTGCGCACCGTGAGTTTTGAGCGTGGCCAACTGCAGCACGATACCACCGACGACACCACCGACGAGACAGGCACCTATATCCATTTTGAGCCCGATGCCACCCTGTTCAAGAATTATACGTTCCACCACGATTTCGTGGAAACCATGCTCCGCAACTACACTTATCTCAACACGGGGCTTACCATCATGTACAACGGCAGGCGCATCTTGAGCCGCAACGGTCTTGAAGACCTGCTCAACGATACCATGACCAACGATGGCATCTATCCCATCATCCACCTCAAGGGCGACGACATCGAGATCGCCTTCACCCATACCAGTCAGTATGGCGAAGAATACCATTCGTTTGTCAACGGCCAGCACACCACTCAGGGCGGCACCCACCAGAGTGCCTTCAAGGAGCACATCGCCCGTACCATCAAGGAATATTTCAACAAGAATTTCGAATACACCGATATCCGCAACGGATTGGTGGCTGCCATTGCCGTGAATGTGGAAGAGCCCATGTTTGAGAGCCAGACCAAAATCAAGCTCGGTTCGCTCACCATGAGCCCCGACGGCGTGAGCGTGAACAAATATGTTGGCGATTTCATCAAGACCGAGGTGGACAACTATCTGCACAAGCACACCGATGTGGCCGAGGTGATGCTGCAGAAGATACAGGCCAGCGAGAAAGAGCGCAAGGAGATGGCCGGCGTGACCAAACTGGCCCGTGAGCGCGCCAAGAAAGCCAATCTGCACAACCGCAAGCTGCGCGACTGCCGCATCCACTTCTCTGATGTCAAGAACGAGCGCAAGGAAGAAAGCTCCATCTTCATCACCGAGGGCGATTCGGCAAGCGGTTCCATCACCAAGAGCCGTGATGTCAACACCCAGGCTGTATTTTCGCTCAGGGGCAAGCCTCTTAATTCGTTCGGCCTCACCAAGAAGGTGGTGTATGAAAACGAAGAGTTCAACTTGCTGCAGGCCGCCCTCGACATAGAGGATGGTCTCGACACCCTGCGCTACAACAAGGTGATTGTGGCCACCGATGCCGATGTCGATGGCATGCACATCCGTCTGCTCATCATCACCTTCTTCCTGCAGTTCTTCCCCGAGCTCATCAAGAAAGGCCATGTCTATGTGTTGCAAACCCCCTTGTTCCGTGTCAGAAACAAGCGCACCAAGATACGCAACAAGCAAATCCTTGACCAGGAGAAGAGCCGTGGCAAGAAGGGCGATTTCATCACCCGCTATTGCTATAGCGACGAAGAGCGTCTGCAGGCCATCGAAGCCTTGGGGCCAGACCCTGAGATTACTCGTTTCAAAGGACTTGGCGAAATCAGTCCCGACGAGTTTGCCGGTTTCATCGGCCCTGACATCCGCCTTGAGCAGGTGACGCTGCACAAAACCGACCAGGTGCAGAAACTCCTCGAATATTACATGGGCAAGAACACCCCACAGCGGCAGGAATTCATCATCGACAATCTCGTGATCGAAGAAGACCGCCCCGAAGACGACATTTACGAATGAAACACAACACTCACCCAATGAAAACCCTGACAGACATATCCCACATGGGCCGTTGGCTCGCCAGCTGCCTTGTCTTGCTACTGCCCTTGGCAGCATGCGCCCAGATGAGCATCGACTTCTCGCCGAAGAGTCCGCTGCGCAAACTGCAGATTGCCGAGATGGCCGTTACCAATCTCTATGTCGATACCGTCAACGAGCAGACTCTTGTCGAGGATGCCATCCGCGGCATGTTAGAGAAGCTCGACCCCCATTCGTCTTATTCCACTCCTGAAGAGGTCAAGGCCATGAACGAGCCGCTGCAAGGCTCTTTCGACGGCATTGGCGTGCAGTTCAACATGGTCGATGACACCCTGCTGGTCATCCAGCCCATCACGGGCGGGCCGTCAGAGAAGGTGGGCATCATGGCGGGCGACCGCATCGTGTTGGTCAACGACACAGCCATTGCCGGTGTCAAGATGAAGAAAGAAGACATCATGAAGCGGCTGCGTGGTCCCCGTGGCACCGTGGTTCGCCTGGGCATTGTGCGCCAAGGTATCAGCGGCGTGCTCACCTTCAAAGTCAAGCGCGACAAAATACCCGTCAAGAGCATCGATGCCGTTTATATGATTCGCCCCGGCGTGGGCTACATCCGCATAGGCAATTTCGGTGCCACCACCTACAGCGAGTTCATGGACGGCATGGAGCGGCTCAAGGAGCAAGGCATGACCGACCTTGTGCTCGACCTTCAGGACAACGGTGGCGGCTATCTCCAGGCCTCCGTTGATATTGCCAACGAGTTTCTGCCGCACAACGAGCTCATCGTCTATACCGAGGGGCGCAGTGTGCACCGCATGGAGTACAAGTCGCGTGGCAATGGCCGTTTCACCCAGGGCAAGGTATATGTGCTGGTCAACGAGTTCACTGCCTCTGCCGCCGAGATTGTCAGCGGAGCCATCCAAGACAACGACCGTGGCACCATCATCGGCAGGCGCACCTTTGGCAAGGGTCTGGTGCAGCGCCCGATCGAACTGCCCGATGGCTCGATGATACGCCTCACCATCGCCCACTATTACACCCCATCAGGACGATGCATACAGAAACCCTATAAGAAAGGCGACCGTGAAGACTATGCCAAGGATTTTGACAACCGTCTCAAGCACGGCGAGCTGACCCATGCCGACAGTATCCATTTCAACGACTCGCTCAAATGTTACACCCTCAAGCTCCACCGCCCTGTTTATGGCGGCGGCGGCATCATGCCCGATGTCTTTGTGCCCCTCGACACCCTGCAATACACCAAGCTCCACCGCCAGTTGGTGGCCAAGGGCATCGTCATCAATGCCAGTCTGCGCTACATCGACAGTCATCGCCGTAAATTGCTCAAGACCTACCCCGCCTTTGCCGCCTATGATGAGCAGTTCGAGGTGCCCGACGAGGTGATGCAAAACATCCTCAAGGAGGGCGAGAAGCAGGGCGTCAAACCAGCCGACGATGATGAGTGGCAGCGCACCCTTCCTTCGCTGCGCCTGCAGGTCAAGGCCTTGGTGGCCCGCGACCTTTTCGATATGGATGCCTATTTCCAGGTCATCAACCAAAACAGCGACATCGTGAACAAGGCCCTTGAGTGCATCGACCGCCGCTGACGGGGGCTGTGTGTTTCTGCTGTCCAAATACAACAATGGGGCATTTCCACTTGCAGGAAATGCCCCATTGTCATGCTTGCCGATAGGCTTAGAGACGAGCCGCCCCTGTTAATCCCTGTCAGCTATCAGTCGTTCAGCCATTGCACGCCCCAGCGCCTCACATTGCGCCATCGAGTCGTCTTTCAGGCTTTGTTTCATTTCCACGGGCACGCCCACCGCTTCAAACTTCAGTTTTTCGTCGTTCCAGTGGTGTATGCGCTCCACGGCCTTGCCCGCCCAGGCATAGCTGCCGAACCATCCTAAATAGTGGCGGTTTTTGATGTCCTTGCCCGCCAGTTCGCTCAGCAGCACCTCCATTTCGTGATACAGTCCGGCGTTGTAGGTCGGAGCACCCACAATCAGTCCACGGTAGCGGAACACGTCGCGGATGATATACGAGTGGTGCGTCTTCGACACGTTATACATCACGATGTTCTTGATGCCCGCCTGGCTGGCTGCCCGTGCTATGACCTCAGCCATGCGTTCCGTGTTGCCATACATCGTGCCATAACAAATCACGATACCCTCTTCCGTTTCATAGCGGCTCAGCCGGTCGTATATGTCAATCACCTTGCCGATATATTCATGCCACACCGGGCCGTGTGTGGAGCAGATATAGTCCAGTTTCACCCCTTGCAGTTTTTTCAGTGCATTCTGCACAGGCACGCCATATTTGCCCACGATGTTCGAATAGTAGCGCACCATTTCCAACCAGAAGGTGTCGCAGTTGATCTGGTTGTCGATGATGCCACCGTTCAGCGCACCGAAACACCCGAAGGCATCGCCCGAGAAGAGCACGTTCGATGTCGTGTCGAGTGTCACCATTGTTTCAGGCCAGTGCACCATGGGTGTCAGCACAAAGTTCAGCACATGCTTGCCCAGGTTGAGCTGGCTGCCGTTTTTCACCTCCAGCGTGTTGTCTTTGATGCCGTAGAATCCGTCAATCATGCCAAAGGTCTTTTTGTTGGCCACCAGTTGTATGTCTGGATAATATTTCCTGATCAGTTCTATGGCTCCACTGTGGTCAGGTTCCATGTGGTTCACCACTAAGTAGTCGATGTTTCTGTCGCCCAATATTTCCTTGATGTTCTTGATGTACGGCATGAAGAAATCCACCTCCACGGTATCCACGAGGCACACCTTTTCATCCACGATGAGGTACGAGTTATACGACACCCCGTTGGGCAGCGGCCACAGCCCCTCAAACAGTTCTTTGTTGCGGTCGTTCACCCCCACATAATAAATGTTGTCTTTAATCTCCATCAT
>SFEK01000247.1 GCA_004557285.1 Bacteroidales bacterium
CCGTCGGAATTTGTCTATACCTTGCCAAACATCGCGCTTGGCGAGATTGCCATTTACAATCATTTCAACGGAGAGACATCGCTGTTTATATTACCTGACAATTGCCAAGAACTCCGTTCGACACTTATAAAATCGGCATTCGCCGACCCCGACACACAGCGTGTGATTGCTGGAACCGTAAATTTCGATTCCGACAGCAGTTTCGTGGCCGATATTGCCACATATCATCGAGTTATAGTTTCTTGACAGGACGGCAGGGATTGCCCACTGCCACGGTGCCTGCCGGAATGTCGCTAACTACCACCGAACCGGCCCCGATGGTGCATCCGTCACCAATCGTAACACCCGGCAAGATGGTGACACCCCCACCAATCCAGCAATTGTCACCGATAGTGACCGGCCTTGCCCACTCGCGGCGCGTATTCCGTTCGACCGGATTGGTGCTGTGACAAGCCGTATAGATGCCCACATTGGGCCCGATAAAACAGTCGTCACCGATGGTAACCAACGCCTCGTCGAGTACCGTAAAGCAGAAGTTGGCAAAGAAACGCTTCCCCACCCGTATATGCTTTCCGTAGTCACAATAGAAGGGTTGGTTGATGAACGTATCTTCATCGCTCTGTCCCAGAATCTCCTGCAGTTTCCGATTTCGCTCTTTCAGCAGTGTGGGACGTATCTGATTATACTCCCAGCAGAGGTCTTTGCATAAGTTCAAATCCTTCAGAAGTGCTTCGTCCATGGCATTATAAACTTCACCATCAAGCATTTTCGCATATTCGGTCTTCATCTTATATCCATCATTTATGGTTGTTGACAATATATTTCAGATTCCACCTGTATTACTCATAGATGGTGGCAACGATACTTCGGGCTCCACCATAATCACGGAACTCGCAAAGGTAAATGCCTTGCCATGTGCCAAGATTCAGTCTTCCGTTGGTGATAGGAATAGTGATGCTGACACCAAACAAAGAACTTTTTGCATGCGCAGGCATATCGTCAGAACCTTCCAATACATGGTCATAGTACGGTTCGTTCTCCTTGACGATGTGGTTCATGATTTTCTCCATATCGCTTCGCACATCCGGGTCGGCATTTTCGTTGATGCTGAGCGCACATGAGGTGTGCTGCACGAAGAGGTTGAGCAATCCCACCTTTGGAAGTGGCTTGGCAAGGTTGTCGAGTATTTCACGAGTAATGAGGTGGCAACCTCTGCCCTTTGCCTTCAGTGTAAATGTTGTCTGTTGTATCATGTTCAATTCTTGTTCATTATTTGATCATATCCATCCTTCCGTATTTCATTTCATCCCCGTTGGCATCATACTGCTTGCGCTTGCCCACAGGAGGCTCAGTCAACGTGATGCGAACTACAGCCGTGCGTTTCATGCTGCGTTCAACCGCAGCCTCAAACGCCTCCATGTGCTTGGGCAGGAAACGTTGGCAGATGGCCCGCAGAGCCTCACGCTTCTCGTTGTCGTCGGTCACCATCTCTGCCTTGCCAAATGCCATGGCCGACTTGTATTCCAATGTAAAACTGTCATCTTTCGGACCTACCGTAGGCTTGCATTTGCTCACGGCGGTCAGGCACACCAGGGGATTAGTTTGCAGTATGTCCAATTTCTTCCCCTCTGTGGCACAATGAAAATAAAACGTTTGCTCATCTCTTCGGGCCAACGACAGCGGTACGCAATAAGGCATCCCGTCGGCATCGGTCATACCCACGGTCATATAAGGCGCCTTGTCCATCACCTCAAGAGCCCATGCCGCATCCATCTCTCTGCTTTTCTTTCTCATGCGATATGTTGTTGTTTTCATTATTTCTTGTTCATCATCTCACGAAACAGATGCCCAATGGCGGCAAGGGGATGATAGAGCATCATCCTTGGACCTGACCAACGCATCACCATCCTTATTCTTTCCTTCATTTCAGGTTTGTAACAATGTATGGGGCATTTCTTGCAGGTAGGCTTATCCTCGCCGTAGCGGCATCTGTCCAGTCGGCGGTGGGCATAATCCAGCAGTTCCCTGCATGTTGGACACAGTTGGGCATTCCCTTCACGTTTTCGGCAGTACAAACGTATCATCTGCTCCACCACGGCTTTCTCTTTCTCTATGCGAGTGTTGTTCATTGGCGTCTTTGACATGTTTAGATATACATCTCGTTTTCTTTTCTGGTGGCACAGACTTTTTTCAGGCCTTGTGTTGCCAGAAAGTTCATAACCGCTCCAATACTTCTTGCCCCT
>SFEK01000248.1 GCA_004557285.1 Bacteroidales bacterium
GGCGGGCTTGTCAACCCTGCAAATCTTCTTGACAGAATCCTCATATAAATGTAAAATATTTTTGTCTGCATGTACAAGTTACTGTACAAACCGCAGGTATTGACCATGAATTTTGAAAATTTGAAAGAAAGGAGGAATTAATGATTCATGGAAAGCTACATTGTAGGATTCATTGCATTAGTAATCGGTGTTGTAATTGCCTTTCCCCTGGGCATTCAGTATAGAAAGCAGATTGCAGAGAAGGATAAATTCTTACTTCAGGGACAGTTTAAGGGCGCTTCTGCCAATGAGATTTCACTCGGAGCGATGAATGTGCCGCAAGGTTCCGTCGTGGTGACGGCTGGTGGAGTGACACTCACTGAGGGTAGTGACTACACCGTGGATTACTATTCCGGTATCGTCACCATCATCAATCAGAGCATCATCGATGCATGCCATTTCACATTCACCGCTGACCAGTTTATTGAGCAGGTGGGCAAGTCATTCATCAATAAAGACATGACTGAGATGGTGCCAACAGCCCGCTTTAATGGAAGCAAAGGCACATGGACATGGGATCAGGTACGCGAACAAGGCGGACAGCCTGCTTATGGTGTAGACTATGCCGAGGTATGGCAGGCTACAGGCTCTTTCCATCAGACCATCACCGTGCCTTCAGGTCTTTATCGCGTAAGCGTAAACGGTTTTGATCGTGCAACAGGCAATGCTAAGTGTGTGACATTAGGCGATGCCGGTTATGAGCCAGTGACTTCAGCCTTTATTGCCAACAATTCAGGTGTCGCTTTAGCTTCTTGGTATAGCGCACAGACCGACGGTAAGAATCCAAACAGTACGGGTGAGGCTGTAGCCAAATTCAATGAAGGCAAGTATAGCAATGAGCTCTATACGTATGTTGGCGAGGATGGTCAGTTGACTCTCACCGTCGCCATTCCTTCTCATGTCGGAAACCATTGGGTTTTGTTTAATAATGTGCAGCTCACTCAGTTGACCGAGCTTAGCGATGATGATGTTGCTGCCCTGTTGGCATCAGTGCCAGAGGGATACATGCAGCAGAGCATAGAAGCAGATCTGAATGCGGCCAAGACAGCCCTTGAGGGTGAGAAGAGCGTGACCAACTATAACGCTCTTGCCGCAGCCATTGCTGCAGCCAAAGAGAGCATCTCTGCATACGCCGAAGCCAAGACAGGCATAGAGGCAGCAGAGACATTCCTCAAGCTCAACACTTTTGCCACTGCCGAAGCCATTGATGCTTACAATGCAGCACTTACTCCTTTGAAGGAAGGATATGCAGCACAGACCCTTACCACTGCCGAAGCCAAGAATGTGAAGAGCACCTTCAATTTCAGTGTAAGCGGTTGGCGCTCCAATTCAGGAGTGGTTGGCGACCTGCTGGCATCTGCATGGGATTTCACAAGAGACTCTTGGGATCAGGCTGCATACGTCAACAACTGGTCTGCAGAGGGTGAAACAGATGGTACAGAATTCAAGGTACCATTCGTAGAGGCCTTCGTTAAGGATTCTGACCTCACTGCCCGCACAATGAACGCTACATTGGCAGGACTGAAGCCTAACGGTACATATAATGTCAATATATGGGCACGCGTGGAGACTACTACCGCTGAGGCTCCTACCGCTGGCAAGATTATGATGAAGGTAGGCGAGGGCACAGCCGTAGACATCGCCGCTGGCACCAAGCATAACGATACCAAACTCTATCTCGATCATTTCACTGCCAAGGGTAATGCCGATGCCGATGGTAACCTCAAGGTTTCTATCGACGTGGCTGAGGGTAGCAACGTTCACTGGTTGTCATTCAAGAATGTAAGTTATGCAGCCATTGAACCCGTTGTTTGCTTCAACTTCAATGACTCTACAGATTTTGCGGTGTCAAATAGTGGTAATGATGGTGATATCGTTACCAGCAAGACATTCACAGCGGCAGAGGGCCAGATGACCTTGTCTGTAAACCGCAGCACAAACTCCACACCTAACCGCTTCTGGAATACCAAGAATGGTAATCAGTTGCGCGTATACGGCGGAAGCTTAGCTTTCGAGGTGCCAGAGGGCAAGACCATCAAGCGTATTGAAATAAACAATGGCAAGTGGAGTGCCGCCAATGCATTTAATGGTGTGGCTGCTGCCAAGGGCGACCTTATCGTTATGATCAACAGCGACGACAAGATGCTGCCGGGAGCGCTCCGCGCCGTGGCCGAGGCCTACGACGGCC
>SFEK01000249.1 GCA_004557285.1 Bacteroidales bacterium
GAGCGAGACAGGAATTTCGGCAGTTGATTAAATAATCCATTGAAGGTAGCAAACACCCGTATGAACCATTCTAAACAGCACCATGCCAGCACCTAAACGAAATTGCCACTACTATCCGTGCCCAAAACGGTATTTTCTTGTATTTCTATAAGAAGGTTTGACTATTATTAATACTCTCTGTATGTAGGGATCATCAGCACATGCTTCACCATGTATTCGGCTGTGGGACATGTTCCAGATTGGTAACCTAATTGCTTGGCCCAATCGATGGTGTAGCGGAAATGCGTTTCGGTTTCAATGCCCTTACGAGCAAAGGCTTGCTTTAAAGCGATAGGATCCTTGCAAACTGCTACTACCATAAAGGCATTCTCGCCCACCAACACCCGTTCTATATTCGTCTCACCAACAAGTATCTTACACACGCGTTCAGCCTGAACCAACTGCCGAGCCACCTGTCCGTCTATCATCTGCTCTTCGTTCTCCATCACACAAGCATACAGCCGTCTTATTCCGTGCGCCATCTTCCTTAAGGGTTCTTCTACCCGTACTTGTCCAGCACCCTTGTCCCGTTTTAAAAATGGTTTAGTCAGTATTGTGTATATCCAAGGTCGCTGCAACCAATGCATGGCTACCATGCGCACAAATAGATTGAACTCCTGAGTCAGTGTATATTCTGGCAAATGCTGATACAATGCATCTATACAAGCCTGATATGTCTTATTTCTGCAAACCAAAATGCCACCATCACCTATCGAGGGCAGTTTGGCCGCACCGATACTGAAGGTAGCTATATCACCTTTAATCTCTTTTATAGCCCCGCGTGCGTGCGCACAATCCTCTATTATGATCGCTTCTGGACACGCATTTCGAATGACCTCCACATCATTCACAATGCCAAACAGATGTGTCACAATCACGGCATCCACATTCTTCTCTGCCAGTCCTTCTATACGTATTTTCAATTCCTCATCCACATCCATAAACACCGGTTCGCACCCAGCCAATAGAACTGCATTGCCTACTGTGTGACAGTTGTAACTCACTACGCCTACCCGACTACCGACCGGCAGACAAGCCTTCAGTGCCAACGCAATCGCACTACGATTATGATTAAACAAGTACTCACCTACTTTGGGGGCATATTCCCGTTGAGCGAACCAATATTGAAACTGCTCGCCTATCGGAAACGATATATTCAAACGAGGTATCATACTATTTGCTTCTCATGATGAGTTTTTTCATTGCCTTATAGATAGGGAATCCCATGCGGCCAATGAGCATCAGCAGGGGTTTGTGGGTCTTTTCGTACCGACCAAAATTCACCAGTGTCCCACCGAACTTCAATTTATGCTCGCGCACGCCATAGGGTTTGTTGGGATGACCCGCACCGCCAAAGTCAAATAGCGCATACCCATTGTCGTGTCCCCACAGAAGGATGTTGTAAGGAATGAAGTCGTTGGGATATTTATTCTTCTGTGCATCATCCGATCCTGCCCACCAGTCGTAGATGTTCTGTCCGCACACCAATTCCAATCGCGTGCCTATGATCTCGCCCTCTAATCGTGCCACAAAGGTTTTCATTCGCCCCGTGGGCATCAAGTGCTTCCATGCGGCTTCGAAATAACCAGTCGATGGACAAGGTAACCCCACTCGATTGTATGTGCCATATACTAGTTCCAAACATTTCAGGTAGTCCTCGTGCGTCTCTATCTCCTCAAAGGTAGTACCTTTGTTGGTCGATTTGCGCACATTTCCTCGTTTGTTCTTATCCACCCCACTGATGATGGTTTCACGTTCTACAGTCAGGTCGTGCTGAATGTCCAAATGCTCCTTGTATGTGTAGCCCTTCTTGCGGAAGATGCAGTCCATCCATTGCATATCTGTGAGATTGCGGTATTGGGAGAATATCGCTCCATACGACCGCACTTCCGACTCGTAAGCTGCCATGATTGCTTCCGCCACAACCGAATCATTATCGGTGACGATAGGACCTCCCATAATGATGGAGCGTTTGGTCAGCAGTCTCAATGCACCTTTGAAATCCCATTGCACCAAGGCTATCAGTAAGCCAAGAATCACCCCTTCATCCGACTGAGCACACACCACCAGCGGTTGTACCTTATCAGCCTCAGCATACAAATCCACCATCTCGGGCAAGTGAAATACCATTCCGTTGGGATGCTGCTCCACATAGGCAGTCCAAACCTTGCGGTCTATT
>SFEK01000250.1 GCA_004557285.1 Bacteroidales bacterium
TCCTTGAAATCACCAGTGCGAATCATCTGAGCCGTGGATTCCATCATCTGGTCCACCTCACCTGTAATGGAAAGGAGTTCGTCGATATAATCCTGTGGCAAGGGATTGAAGTTGTTATCTACGTGCTCCACGCAAGGCTCGAGCATACGTTTCAAGCAATAGATAATCTGAGAGAGGTTGTTGCAACCCAAATGGAACCAGGTATTCTTCTCTACGGCCTGTAGGTAGTCAATGTGGCGCATACCGATGATTTCCTTTCGGCGATAACGTTTCCAGTAGGCTTTGTGTTCTTCCACCTCTGCCGTAGCTTTACGCAGGGCCTTAATATCCTCGTACATGAGGCCGTTGGTAATATTGCGGAAGGTCTGACGCGTAAATTCAACCATGTCCACCTGTGTCTGACTCACGTGCTGGCAGAGTAGATGCCAAGCTTCTTGCTTGTCGTGGCAACGAACCAACTGACGGAAGATGGTATCAATGGATTCCTGCTCTTGCTTTTTCTTGAACTTGCGGTTGTTGTTAACGAGCACACAGACGAGTACGGCTATCACACACAGCATGGCAATACCGCCACCGAAGTGGTTGAGCGTGGCGATGATGAAACTCAAAATAAATGCTGCTCCTGCAGTAATAAACCATCCACCGATGACAGAGATAACGCCTGTGATACGATAGACAGCCGTCTCGCGACCCCATGCACGGTCGGCCAAAGAAGTACCCATTGCCACCATAAATGCCACATAGGTTGTGGAAAGGGGCAACTGAAGTGTGGTACCCACTACAATCAACAGACCTGCCAATACTAGGTTGACCGATGCACGCACTTGGTCGAACGCCACGCCTTCATCAAGTATAGCCTCGTCGGTATTGAATCGCTTGTTTATCCAAGCTTTCACGGGCATGGGCACAAAGCGGGTGACAGCATTGGTCGTATTCATCACGCCGCGCACGGTCGTTCTCGCAATCTTGGAGGAGCTGAACACTTCTTCGCTGCTGTCCTGACGCGAGAGGTTGACGGTGGTCTCCACCACTTTCTGCGCCTTCTTGGAGGTGCAGATGGCAATGGTCATGATCGCACCAGCTGCAATGAGGAACCATTGCTTACCAGGCAGACTTGATGGTCCGGCTAGCACTGTCATCAGATAGTTGTCTGCTGCCACACCGTTGCCATTCTCTGTGAAATCAAGGAACGACTCCAAACCAGCCAAGGGAGTACCGATGAAGTTTACGAGGTCGTTTCCTGCAAAAGCCATGGCCAGCGAGAAGGTGCCGAACAATACGATAATCTTGAAGATATTGACACGGAAAAGATGGAGGATTTCCATCAAAATGGTAAACACGAGCAGACAGCAACCCAAAATAGCCCATTGGTTTTCGGCTATAAAATCGGGCGTCCAGCCAATCGAGGGAAGAATCTTCGAGTTCTTCAAACCACTAATCAGCAGGAAGGAAAAAATGGAAGTAACGGAGATACCACCAAATAAAGCGATGGACCAACGCAGGTGGCGTTTATAGTTGAATGTGAAGATAATACGCGTCAGCCACATAACTAGGAAACCGAACACAAATGCCAAGGCTACGCTCAAGAAGATGCTGATGATAACCTGCAGAGCTTTGTTCGTGTTAATCAGTTCTGCGAACGGCAAACCGCTCTCCATAATCTTCGACATAGCCAGCGCACTACTACCACCCAACAAACCAAACACCATCGAGACGGTTGTGGAGGTCGGCATACCCAACGTATTGAAGATGTCAAGCAGAATAACGTCGGTTGCAGCTACGCCAAGGAAGATGCAAAGCACATCGTCAAGGGTGTAGTGAATCGGGTTGAGAATGCCGTGGCGGGCAATATCCATCATGCCGCTACTGGTGGACGCACCGACAAAGATACCGATGGCGGCCACAATTAAGATGGTCCGAAACTTAGAAGCCTTACAACCAACGGCTGGGCTCATAAAGTTTACTGCATCATTGGCAACACCGACCGAAAGGTCGAAGATAGCAAGGATAAAGAGGAAAATTAAGATTCCTAAATAAAATAGGTCCATTTGAAAAACTGTTGTTTTATATAGGTAGGGTCCAAAGGTTAGCCAGAGAAGGATTTGTGCCTATTGTGCCAGACGTTTTGGCTCCTACTAAGCAGAGCAGCAATCAAAGCGTGACTGAATGCAACGCACAACGATAGGAACGACAGACAGAATCGCCATCT
>SFEK01000251.1 GCA_004557285.1 Bacteroidales bacterium
TATAATGTCATGAGGATTTATCAAACTAACGAAATCAAGAACATCGCCCTGCTTGGCAGTGCGGGTTCTGGCAAGACCACACTTGCCGAAGCAATGTTGTATGAAAGTGGACTTATCAAGCGTCGTGGTACTGTTGAAGCCAAGAACACTGTAAGTGATTATTTCCCGGTTGAACAAGAATATGGCTACTCTGTCTTTTCAACTGTTTTTAACGTAGAGTGGAACAACAAGAAACTTAATATCATCGATTGCCCAGGATCGGATGACTTCGTGGGTGGCGCCATCACTGCACTTAATGTTACCGACCAGGCCGTTATTCTCATCAACGGTCAATATGGTCCTGAAGTGGGTACACAAAACAATTTCAGATATACTGAAAAGCTGAAGAAACCCGTTATCTTCCTGGTTAACCAGTTGGACAGCGACAAATGTGATTTTGACAGTATCATCAATAGCATGAAGGATATTTATGGACAGAAATGTGTACAGATACAATATCCATTGGAAACCGGAAACGGATTCAATGCGCTCATTGACGTGTTGCTGATGAAGAAATATTCATGGAAGCCAGAAGGAGGTGCACCTATCATCGAAGATATTCCTGCTGAGGAAATGGACAAGGCCATGGAGCTGCACAAGATTTTGGTAGAGGCTGCCGCAGAGAACGATGAAACGTTGATGGAGAAATTCTTTGAGGAGGAAACCCTCACCGAAGATGAGTTACGCGAAGGTATCCGCAAGGGCTTGGTAACGCGCAGTATCTTCCCCGTATTCTGTGTGTGTGCAGGCAAGAGTATGGGTGTTCGCCGTTTGATGGAATTCTTGGGTAACGTGGTGCCATTCGTGAGCGAGATGCCCAAGGTGCACAACACCCGTGGTGAGGAAGTGCCTGCTGAAAGCGACGGTCCAACCTCTCTGTATTTCTTCAAAACCGGTGTCGAGCCTCATATTGGTGAAGTGTCTTACTTCAAGGTGATGAGCGGTTCGGTAAAGGGCGGTGATGACTTGAGCAATGCCGATCGTGGCTCCAAGGAGCGTATTGCCAACATCTATGTATGTGCAGGTGCCAATCGCCAGGCTGTGGATTGTCTGAATGCCGGTGACATTGGATGCTCTGTGAAATTGAAGGATGTCAAGACCGGAAATACCCTCAACAGCAAGGATTGCGACAACAAATTTGACTTCATTAAATATCCTAACTCCAAATATTCACGTGCCATCAAAGCCGTCAATGAGGCTGATACTGAAAAACTGATGGCTGCACTGGTGAAGATGCGTCAGGAAGATCCGACATGGGTGGTTGAGCAGAGCAAGGAATTGCGTCAGACCATCGTTCACGGACAAGGAGAATTCCACCTTCGCACTTTGAAATGGCGTCTTGAGAACAATGAGAAACTGCCTGTTAAGTTTGTTGAAGCCAAGATACCATATCGTGAGACCATTACCAAGATGGCGCGTGCAGACTACCGTCACAAGAAACAGTCGGGTGGTGCAGGACAGTTTGGTGAGGTTCACCTGATTGTGGAGCCATACGCAGAGGGTATGCCTGATCCCGTTACTTACAAGTTCAATGGCCAGGAGTTCAAGATGAACATCAAGGGCAGGGAAGAGATTGACCTGGAGTGGGGCGGCAAACTGGTATTCATCAACTCTGTTGTTGGTGGTGCCATTGATACTCGCTTTATGCCGGCCATCCTCAAAGGTGTCATGGAACGTATGGAGCAAGGTCCGTTGACAGGTAGCTATGCCCGTGATGTGCGTGTTATCGTTTACGACGGCAAGATGCACCCGGTTGACAGCAACGAGTTGTCGTTCATGCTGGCTGCGCGCCATGCCTTCTCTGAGGCCTTCAAGAATGCAGGACCGAAGATTCTGGAGCCTATTTATGACCTGGAAGTTTATGTTCCTTCTGACTATATGGGTGATGTGATGAGCGACTTGCAGGGACGTCGTGCCTTGATTATGGGTATGGACAGCGAAGCCGGTTATCAGAAACTGCAGGCCAAGATTCCATTGAAGGAATTGTCAAGCTACTCTATCTCATTGAGTTCGCTCACTGGTGGCCGTGCTTCATTCACCACCAAGTTTGCCAGCTACGAGCTTGTGCCCAACGATATCCAGCAGGCACTTATCAAGGAGCACGAAGAAGAGCAGGGTGAAGACGAATAGTAGATTATTCGCCCTTATGCTAAGGGTGATATAT
>SFEK01000252.1 GCA_004557285.1 Bacteroidales bacterium
ATTTTCTGGAAATGCCTAAAAATCAGCAACCAACAGTTTTGGATAGAAACGAGTGTCAAAGTCAGGATGAATAACCCCATCGCATGGGCTTATTCATCAAAAACATGGATTGTCCTCACTGCATCATTGCGGCGAGGACAATATTTGTATATGTAGGCATTGTCTCCAGTGCCATCCATCTTGGCGAGGTGGAAATCAATGGTGGGATGGATGACGAAGAATCAGGACAACGGCAAAGAGTATCAACACGATGCCGATGCTTAGCCGCCATGTCAACGGCTCGCTGAAGAGCGTTACTCCCACCACCACCGCTGTGACCGGTTCGAGTGCACCTATCACCGCTGTTGGCGTGGAACCGACAAGCTTCACCGCCACAGCCATCAACACCAACGATATCACCGTGGGAAACAGGGCCAACACCAGAGCACAGCACCACTGGCGCCAAGTGTGCAACAGTTGTATGCCATAGCCATCGTCGCCCGAATGGGCATTGAGCAATATCACCATCACCCCTATAATCAATACATAATAGGTGAGTTTGACCGACGACATGCCCAAAGATGATTTGTTGACAATGATGATATATACCGCATACGACAACGATGAGGCAAAGACGAACATCACACCCGTGAAGCTGAGTGCCTCGCCACCATCGCCCTTATACAGCAACGCAATGCCGACAAGGGCCAGCACAATGGAAATGACCATAGCCGGAGTGAGCTTCTCGTGGAAGAACAACGACATCATGGCAGCCACCATCACCGGATAGACAAACAGCAGGGTACAAGCGATGCCGGCTGCCATGTAATGAAAACTGTAAAACAAGGTGATTGACGACAAGGCAAACAATATGCCCAGGGGAACGATGACCACCAGTTGTCTGCGGTTCACCACAAACGACTTGCGGCGCACAGCCAACCACAGGGTCAGCATGACCACAGCCAAACTGTAACGATAGAACAACACCGTGCTGGTGCTGATGCCATCAGCATAAAGCGGCAACGCACCCAACGGATTCAGGCCATAACTCACGGCCGCCCCGATGGCACACAATACACCTTTTACCTTTGCGTCGATCATCACTTATCCCAACATGGGCACTACATATTTGGCCAGACAATAACCGCCTCCCATGAGCCATATAAAAAGGATAAAGGCCAGCACAAACGGCTTGAAGCCAGCCTTGCGGAACTTGTCGATGCTTGTTTCGGCTCCCAGGGCTGTCATGGCCATGGTCAGCAGGAAGGTGTCAAACGTGTTGATGAAGTCAACCAGGCCAGCAGGCAACAGGTCGAACGAATTGAAAGCGATGACCACCAAGAACAGGATGGCAAACCAGGGCATGTTGATTTTGCCACGACTGCTGCCCTCGCCGCTCTTCATGGCCGCCCGCATCATGAAAAAGCTGATGACCAGCAGCACAGGCACAAGCATCATCACGCGGATCATCTTCACAATGATGGCCGAATTGGACACCTCAGGCCCCATGGCATTGCCTGCACCCACCACATGAGCCACTTCGTGTACGGTGGAACCGGTGTAGATACCCATCTGCTGCGGATTGAGGTCGAACACGCCGTTGCGATAAAGCACAGGATAGACAAACATGGCCAATGTGCCGAAAATGACCACAGTAGAAACAGCCACCGCAGTCTTGTAGGGCTTGGCCTTGATGGCCGACTCGGCACCAAGCACCGCTGCAGCACCACAAATGCCACTACCCACAGAGGCCAGCAGGGCAATGTCCTTGTCCATCTTGAGCAACTTGCCTACAAGCACACCACCGCAAATGGTGAGCGTCACCACAATGGCATCGATGAGAATGGCGGGCAGACCCACATCGAGCACATTCTGGAAAGTAAGGCGGAAACCATAGAGGATGATACCGAAGCGCAACACCCTTTTCGAGCAAAACTGGATGCCTGGCACCCAGGTGTCGGGCAAATTGTTGCGCAGACTGTTGGCATAAAGCATACCAAGAACAATGCCCACAATCATGGGGCTCAGCGAAAGACTCTTGACAAAATCCATGTCGCCGATGTAGAATGCGGCGCATGAAAACAATGTAATCAACAATACGCCATGAAGCATGCTGCTTCTCTTTTCACTTAGCATAGAAATAGTGTTATTATAATATGTATTCTTGAAGTGCAAAGGTAGCACAATTTGTCGAAACAAGGGCCATATCAGGCAAAAAAAT
>SFEK01000253.1 GCA_004557285.1 Bacteroidales bacterium
TGTATCGCATCAACGGGTTGCGAGAGGACATCAGCCAAACCATTCAACTAATGGTGTGCGAAAACCAAGTTGAGGTGATTGACGGCATGTTGAGCATGAGAAAAACAAAGAAAAAAAACGAAGATACCTTCGCAAGGCGTTGAAGATACCTTCGTGGAACTATGAAGGTATCTTCATGAGCCGATGAAGATACCCTCGTTATTTTGCCTTATTGCTCTCCGTTTTCAGGACGCAGCTTGCGTACCGTCATACCGGTCTGCCACATCTCGCTTTCACGCATCTGGCGCAACTCTTCGTTGAGATGTTCACGATAGTCGGGCTTCGAATTGCTGTCGATAGAAATCTGGGCCTCGGTACCATTCTTTACAGAAAGATACAGCCATTCCATCACAGGCTTTACGGCATCACGGAAACGGGGTGCCCAATCCAGCGCACCACGCTGTGCCGTGGTAGAACAGTTGGCATACATCCAGTCCATGCCCTTGGCACTAATGAGAGGCATCAGACTTTGTGTCAGTTCTTCAACGGTTTCGTTGAATGCCTCTGACGGTGAGTGACCATGCTCACGAAGCACCTGATACTGAGCTTCGAAAAGTCCTTCTATGGCACCCATCAACGAGCCACGCTCACCGGTCAGGTCGCTGGTGGCTTCACGCTCAAAGGTGGTTTTGAAGAGATAGCCGGCACCAATACCTATACCCAAAGCCAAGGTACGCTCTTCAGCT
This sequence comes from Bacteroidales bacterium, assembly GCA_004557285.1. Lineage (GTDB taxonomy): Bacteria > Bacteroidota > Bacteroidia > Bacteroidales > Bacteroidaceae > Prevotella. The sequence goes on from SFEK01000253.1 coordinate 726, forward strand.
TTTCCCGTGGCATCTTGATATACGGCGTATGAACAGTTGACACCCCTACCCTCGCGGAACATGGTGCGCAACGATGTGCCCGACCCTTTGGGAGCCACCATAATGACATCCACATCTGCCGGTGGAACAACACCCGTGCGGTCGTTCCAGTTGATGGCAAAACCATGCGAATAATACAAAGCCTTGCCTTTGGTGAGATATGGCTTCACCTTATCCCACACCTGTATCTGACCTGCATCAGAGAGCAACATACAAACAATGGTGCCACGCTCTGCCGCTTCCTCTACAGAAAAGAGGGTTTCGCCTGGCACCCATCCGTCGTTCACGGCCTTGTCATAGGTCTTGCCCTCACGCTGTCCAACGATGACATTAAATCCGTTATCCCTCAGATTGCAGGCCTGACCAGGTCCCTGAATACCATATCCAAGCACGGCAATCGTTTCACCTTTCAACACCTCATGGGCTTTTTCCAAAGAAAACTCCTTACTGGTGACTACCGTTTCGGTGACACCACCAAAATTCATTTCTGCCATAATGTTAATCTTTTAAATCCTTAAATTGTATTTTACATCTGCATGTTTCAGTTTCTTCATCGCCACGACCACGCATGATGCGTATCATGCAGTCGTGGTCATCTCCTTCTTCCTTGTAGAATTTCAGTCGGTCGCCATAGTAACTTTCCGAAACGTATGCAATGTCAAACCTCCTGATGGCATATTTTCTATACCAGTCCAACGTGAAAAGGTCGAGCACATGCTCGATATATTTCACGCTGTTGATGTGCCCGTTCACATCCACATCGCTGTAGCAAGTGGGGATGTCGGCCACCAGACATGCGTCCTTGCCCATCTTCACTCTCGACAGTTTCTCCATGTCACACACTTTGTCAGGCTCCACATAGTCCATCAACTGTTTGCCGCCAAAGGTCTCAATGTTCACTGGTTGCCTGCTGTCCGTATCGATCAAGGCCCACACACTACGACCATAGCCATAGACTCGCTGCGGGTCGGATGCATCCACCACACGGAAATTTCTGTTGGTAAACGAGCGCATCACGCTCTCAATCCACGTTTCCACACAGAAACGGGTATATTGCACGGGAATTTCTGCCATTTCAACCGCCAACCGCGAGAGCACCCATGTCTTGTGTTGCGGATTGAGATGTGTCATACCAAAGCCACGGTCGGCAGCATGGTAATCTGCCGCATTGAGCAGATGGTTGCCAAGATGTCCCAAAGCAAGTCTCTTGGAGAAATCGCAATGGAAAGGCTCTGCCAAAAATTCATATTTTCCTGTCTTTTCCTTCATCACATGTTTTTTTATTGGTTGTATCAAGATTATTTTCCTTCGCTCTTTTTGGCTCTTCCACCATGCAGCCTTTCCTGCAGGTCGAGAAATGCCGTCACTTCTTCCACCTTGCTGCGTGTCACGGCGATGCGACCGCTTCGGGTAT
>SFEK01000254.1 GCA_004557285.1 Bacteroidales bacterium
CTCGCCGTTTTCTTGGCCTTGGCGAGATATGTTGTCCACAGCCTGCGGAAACTTTTCCCTAATGTTTTATTGTCCGTTTCGCAAAAAAACGTTATATTTGCAGTGCCAACACTGAAACACTACAAGAACCAAAATCCGAAGTAACTGAAAATGAGAGATATAACAAAAATACTTCTGAAATCCATTGGAGGGGGTAAGATGGTAAAATCCACCCTCTCTACCCCTAAAAACGCAATATCCATAGCCTGCGGGCGCACCTTGTTATGGATGTTTTTCTTGCTTTGCGCCACACTGACAACCGTTTCTTGCTCCGACGATGACAGCGAGCCCTCAGCCTACGACAGGCTGCAAGGCACGTGGGAAGTATATGAAGTGTCGACACCCGGACTGCCCGTAAATCACGGAGTTTGGGACGGCACCTGCTGCACGTTCGCCGCCGACAGCCTCGTAGTATACCGCACGGAGAGCGGCTTCGACTACGACGGCAACCCTCTGCCCGACATCGTCACCACGCTCCACACTGCGAGAGTGGCACCAAGCACTGCCGACCGCATAGTCGTGGACGGCACGCCTGCCGACGTTGTCTTCGGCAACGGCACGGCAAAAGTAACGTGCCAGGAATGGAGCCTAAGCATCAGGAACAGGAAGGCGACAACAGGAAAATAACAACATTGATAACAGAAAACGACGACAATTATGGCAACACGAAGCGAAAGGGAGGAACTGCACAAGACTATATGGGCAATTGCCAACAAACTGAGAGGGAAGGTAGACGGTTGGGACTTCAAGGCATACGTCTTGGGTACGATATTCTACCGCTATATCAGCGAGAACCTGACAGCGTACATCAACAAGCTGCAGGCCGAAGCTGGTGTGACAGACTTCGACTACAGCCGCTTCCCTGACCATGATGCCATGGAGGCGAAATACGACATAGTGCAGGAGAAGGGCTTCTTCATCCTCCCCAGCCAGCTGTTCTGCAACGTTGCTGCCAAAGCCGACACCAACGAGAACCTGAACGAGACCCTCGCTACAACGTTCCGCTCCATCGAGGCAAGTGCCGTTGGTACGGAGGCGGAAGAGAAGTTGCACGGGCTGTTCAGCGACTTCATCATCGACAACACGAAGCTTGGAATGAGCGTTGCCGACCGCAACAAGGTGTTTGCCGATGTTATCGATGCCGTGAGGGACATGAAGCTGTCGCAGAACATACAGGACAACAATAACGACACTTTTGGCGACACCTACGAGTTCCTGATGTCGATGTATGCCGCCAATGCCGGCAAGTCGGGAGGCGAGTTCTTTACGCCACAGGAGGTGTCGGAGATACTCGTGAGATTGGCCACACACAACAACGATAAGATAGACTCGGTGTATGACCCTGCATGCGGAAGCGGCTCGCTGCTGATGAAGTTCCAAAAGATTATCGGCAAGGACAACCCTAACCTGAAATACTACGGTCAGGAGATAAACCCCACGACATACAACCTCTGCCGCATTAACATGTTCCTGCATAATATCAACTACAATAATTTTGACATTGCCCTTGGCGACACACTGATTAATCCCGCTCACCGTGACATGGAGTTTGACGCCATAGTGAGCAACCCGCCATACTCATTGAAGTGGGTGGGCAAGGACAACCCCATACTTATCAACGACGAGCGTTATGCCCCTGCAGGAGTGCTCGCACCGAAGAGTGCCGCCGACTTGGCGTTCACCATGCATATGCTCTACCACCTGAAGGAGAGCGGCATCTGTGCCATCGTGGAGTTCCCCGGAGTGCTCTATCGTAGTGGAGCGGAGAGGCAGATAAGGGAATATCTTATTCAAAACAACTATGTGGATACCATTATCCAGTTGCCAGCCAACTTATTCTTTGGGGTTGGTATTGCCACGTGTATCATCGTGCTGAGCAAGGGCAAGAAGCCAGACGGCAATGTGCTCTTCATCGATGCCTCGAATGAATATGTGAAGAACGGCAACAAGAACCTCCTCGAGCAGCAAAACATAGACACTATCGTTAATGCGTTCGTCGCCCGCAAGGACAAGCAGTATTTCTGTAAGCTCATGTCAAACGAGGATATTCTGAATAACGACTGCAATCTCTCTGTTTCGGCGTATGTGGAAAAGGAGGACACTCGTGAGAAGATTGACATTGAGGCCGTTAACAAG
>SFEK01000255.1 GCA_004557285.1 Bacteroidales bacterium
TGCGCCCTATCTTGTTCATCAGCATACCCGTAGGTATGGAGAATATCAGGAACCAGAAGAACACTAACGAGGGCAGCACATTGGCCACGGAGTCGCTCAAGCCAAGGTCGGCCTTGACGTAGTTGGAAGCTATGCCCACGAGATCTACAAATCCCATGGAGAAGAAGCAGAACATCACGGGGATGATTGCCATCTTATTTGTCTTGCTCATAATAGTATCAATGGGGTAAATTTCTGATTAAATGCTGTTTGAGGCGTATTACTTGATTTCATAGATTTTGGCACTGGCCTTGCCCTTCACGCTGATGCGGTTGTATGGCGAAGAGGGGAACACCAGATTGGTCATAGACAAACGTCCGTCGGCGTCGAACACTTCGATGCTACTCTTGTCGATGAAGATGCGAAGGGTGCGCAGGCTGCCGTGCACAGGTGCGGTAACCACTGTGGGGAAGGCATCACTGAACGAGCACTGTCCGCTGTGGCGGCGGTCCAAGTCGAGCGAGGCCATGTCGGCGTCATAATCCAGAACGACACGTTCCTTGCTGCCGTTGCTCAACGTGATGCGGGCATCGCCCTTGAGGGTCACTACAATCTCACAACGATCCGTGGGGCGGGCAATCTTCTTGCCGCGAGCGGCATCCATCTCCTTGGCAGGGCGCACGGCGCAATAGGTTTCGCCCTCATACTGGTAGAGCGAGAGGTCGCGCAGGATGGAGTTGGTGGAACGGAATTGCATGGTGGGCACCTGGTTGGCATACTGCCAGTTGCTCATCCAGGCGATGGCCACACGACGACCGTCGGGGGCATTATCAAAGGTCACAGTGGCGTAGTGATCCTTGCCATAATCCATCCACTTGGTTTCTTCGGGCTGGTCTTCGCATACAAACTGATGACCATCAAACTGTCCGATGAAGTATTGGGTGGCCGAGCCGCCGAAGGGACCTCCAGGGTTGATGTTGCAGATAAGCATCCACTTCTGTTCGCCTGTACCATCCACGGGCAATTTCATCAAGTCGGGGCATTCCCACACACCACTGTGGTTGCCGTATGTGAGTCCAAAATTGCTCTCATGTTTCCACTGCTTCAGGTCTTTAGACGAGTAGATGCTCATCTCCTGACCCGAGGCGAGCACCATATTCCAGAAGCCTGCCTCCTCATTCCAAAAGATGTGGGGGTCGCGAAAATCTGGCACATCAGATACGATGACGGGGTTACCGGCATATTTGGTGAATGTCTGTCCACCATCAACGCTGTATGCCATCGACTGTGTCTGACGAGCGCCGGCAGAGGTATAATAAGCCACAATAGCACCATTACCGAAACCTGCTGTGTTATTCTTGTCAACCACGCAACATCCACTGAATATCGCGCCGAGGGCATCGGCTTCAATGGCCGTGGGTTGGGGTGTCCAATGCAAGCCATCGGTAGAGGTAGAGTGACCCCATGTCATGTTCTCCCATTGCGAACCGTATGGATTCCACTGGTAGTAGAGGTGCCACACACCGTCTTTATAGAAAAGTCCATTGGGGTCGTTCATCCATCCGTATGCAGGGCTATGGTGATAGGCGGGGCGAAACTTCTCCACGTTGCGGCTGTCAAAGGTGTCGCTGTATTTCATGGATGTCCAACAACTGTAATCCTTGAACGCCTTGTTCACATGCTGCTGGGCAGGCACCTTCACCTGAAGCACGGCTTCGCCGCTGACAGTATTCAGGTCGAGGGGTACGAAATAGTCAATCTTGTCAACGGCCAGGCGCACGTTGAAAGTCTGGGCCAACTGGTTGTTTTTGACCACACGCACATGTGCCATCTCTGCACGCTCCTGAACAGGTATGAGCAGATAACGATTGTTGGTATTGATGCGCACTAACGACTGGTTGTCACCAAGAAACTCTACCTGTTGCGCCTGAGCAGGCAACATACCGAGCATCAGAGCTAATGCTGACAGCATATTTTTCTTCATTTTCATTTTTTGTTTAGATTAATTATTAATTTGTATTAGACGCTGCAAATGTATGACTTTTATTGAAATTTGATATGCAAAAATCGTTCATTGTGTTGTATTTTTGTTTCCATGTAACAATTATCTTATTTCATGCAACGTTTTTTTCATTGATCATTTTATTGAGGCCAATAAGATGATAACACATCATTTTATTATGGCCAATAAAATG
>SFEK01000256.1 GCA_004557285.1 Bacteroidales bacterium
ATGCCCCATGGGCATCAGTATCTGGTTGCCCGACTTCACACGCGACACCACAGCACCAGTCATGCGGCCCACGTTGAGCTGTGCCAGCGTGCGGTCAAATACATTGTCATTGGTCACCTTAAAGATGCAGGTCTGCAACTCCGGATACTTGCTTCTGCGCTCCGACTCCAGTTTGCGGGCCTCCTGTTCAAGGTTGATGCCCAGCACCCGCGGCAGCAGCTTCACAAAGAGTATCACACCTATCACGCCAAAGGGATAGGCTATACCATAGGCTATAGAGGCCAAGGGGGAGTTCGTACTGTCGATGGCCACCGCCAGACCAGGGGTGCTCGTCAGCGCTCCGGCCACCAGGCCCACCACACTGGGGGTGTCTATGTCAAACAGGAATTTCATGCCCACAGCCGTCAGGGCAGCCGAGGCAATGATGAGCAGGGTAATGACAATCAACGTCTTACCCTTAGAGCGGAAGGAATCGAAAAAACCCGGACCGGCCTGTATACCTATGGTGAAGATAAAGAGCACCAGGCCAAAGGTACCCAGCTCCTTGGGGATGAACACCCCGAACAAGTCCACCATTTCGGACTCACTCATCCAAATCTCTCCACTCGGTATAGTCAGTTCAGTGTACCCGCTATACTCACTCCACTTAATGATGTTTCTCTCTTCCATACATCTATGCTCTTTTGATGTTACTGAATGACTGGTTTAACTTGTTACCTAACATGGTCAGGTCGTTGTCTAACTTCTGCGTGGTGATGCGGGCATATATCTGGGTCGTGACGATGTTGGTGTGTCCTAACACTCGGCTTACGCTCTCTATGGGCATGCCATTGGTTAAGGCCATGGTGGCAAATCCATGGCGAGCACAATGAGCTGAAATAGGCTTGTCAATGCCGCACTCTTTCATCACTGGCTTTAACTTCTTGCATACGCTCCAGTAGTTGACCTCACCAAAAACTGATTTCGGATTCGCCTTCGGATAGTCACGGTAGCGTTCGATAATCTGCAAGGGCACTGCCAACAGTTTCACCTGATAGGGTACACCAGTCTTATGACGCTTGCCGACAATCCATTTTTCACCGTTCACCTCTACAATGTTGTCCGAAGTCAGTTCCTTCAAGTCCACAAACGAGAGGGCGGTGAAGTTCATGAACACAAAGAGGTCACGGACAAAGGCGAGGCTAGAATCCTCAAACTCATGTGCCATCACCGTCCTCAGTTCCTCTTCTGTCAGGAAAGTACGCTCCTTGCACTTGGGGCTGATATGGAACTGTGCAAATACATTGCGCTGTATCTTGCCGTTGTCATGGGCACGGCCTACTACTCCTTTCAGGTGCATACACGACAGCCAGATAGTTGACTTTGCCAAATGACGATCGTTGGCAAGGTACACGGCAAACTCCTTGATGAAGTCGGGTGTGAGTTCCTGCATGGATATATCCGTACGACGGAAATTCATTTGAAGGAAGTCTGCCACGTAGTTCCTCGACCTCACTTGCAGTTTGTATGTTCCCAAAGCCCGGTCCTTGCCTACACGTCTTTTCAGATTGGCAATGTCCTTGTCGAACGCACCCAACAGGGTCTCGTACTCACTACCGAAGCCCTGATAGGCATTACGCACCATCTCTGCCGTGACGAATGCCTCACGGTCTGATAGGTGCTGGTAGTGCTTGATGATTTGTGCCTTGATGTTGTCAAGGTCACGATTCAGATCAAGAGCCTCCCTGCTTCTGCCCTTGGCACAGTTGCCCTTCGCGTCCCATAACGACAGTGGGATGCTCCGCTTGCAACTGAACTGGCTTTGTGTTCCGTTGATGGTGATTCTGCCCATCACTGGCACGATGCCGTTCTTTACCTTACTCTTGTTCGCATAGAACAATACCGAAAAAGTGCTTCTACTCATCTTCTAATTCCTTTTAAAATTCGGGCTGCAAAAGTAATACCTTTCTGGGAATAAATTGCTACGCAAATCACGGCAGATTTAGGAAAGAAAAACGCAAAGTGTGAAAACGGTTCGAACAGCCGAGATATGCCTTGATTTGCGCAGGTCGTTAAGAAAGTTTAACTATCCGACATAGGGCTATCGGGGTTACGAACTGGAAACCTAATTCGTTCCGCAATCTGCCTCAATTTGCTTAGTGGCACCTTGCGGACTTTCCTCGATTTTCC
>SFEK01000059.1 GCA_004557285.1 Bacteroidales bacterium
AAATTAAACCGCCGTATGCCGAACGGCACGTACGGTGGTGTGAGAGGAACGGAAACGAAAGTAGGTCAGAAAACTTTCGTTTCCCGACCTACTCGATTATTGCACCTTATTTCTTTCCTATGTAGAACACATATCCGTAGTATTCGTGATACTTGTCGTATAATTTGGCCTCATGGCGTTGGTTCTCCACCAGATTCCGGGCTGTCTTGTTGTCGGGATAACGCTCGAGGAACAGGCGTTGTGCCTCAGCCTGAGGCTGATAGAAGTGGGTTGTCCAGCACGTTTCGGGCAGTACGAATGTTTTGATGTCGGTGTAGCCCAGTTGCTGCATGATGGCAGTCTTGTTGGCTATGGTGTCTATCTCGGGGTAAGCATCATGCCAGAACCGCTCAATCTCCTCAGGGCGGCTTTCGCCAAGCCACGAGGCCTCGCTCACCGCCACATGGCCACCCTCTTTCAGATAGTTGCGCCATTCTCTCATGCCACGCTCAAAACCGATGTTGTAGATGGCACCCTCGCTCCATATCACATCTAATGACTCTGTACCGAAAGGCAGGTTGCCCATGTCGCCCACGATGCCTTCCACACGATGGGCGACGCCAGCCATGCGGCATCTTTCCATCGTCTTGTCGATGAACAGTGGAAACAGGTCGAGAGCCATGACCTGTGCCTTGCTGTTCAGGGCCAGCTGCAGTGTCTGACTGCCGCAACCGCAACCCAGGTCGGCTATCTGTCGCGCTTGGTCCATACCCTCTATCATGCCCATGGCGCGGCGTGTTGTCGTGTCGCTGCCCGGACCCTGTCGCTTTACACTTGAAAAGTATTCGCAAATGATATTGAAATCAAATTCGTGAATGGATGATGTGTTGTTATTGTCGTTGTTCATTGTTTTGTCGTATTAAAGGGGTGTTCTGTTTAATGGAATCCACCTGAAAATGTTGTAGATTATTTGATAAATAAATATTGGCCTCAAAAACCGTTGGGTTCCTGAAGAAAACTGATGGATAACCTCAATGATTTGTCAACCGTGGAGGTTATTTACTCGACAATATCCGTATTTGTTTTATTCATCCGTCGGCAAAATTAGGAAAATCAGCTGTATCTTCCAAACAAATGGACGGGAAATGTGAATAAAGATGCAAAAAAGACTCTTTTTTCTTGCTGAAACCGACAAAAAGCAGTATCTTCGCAACAATTAATGGGGTGTTGGCCATATTCCACATCCCTTCATCAAAGTTTATGGATTATGATTGATTATTTTTTAAACAACATCTGGCAATTATGGGCACTCCTGGCCCTGTTTTGCCTCATTCTTGAACTTACGGCGGGAGATTTCTTCCTGGTGTGTTTCTCCATGGGTGCCCTTTGCACCGCAGTAGTCTCTGCCCTTGGAGGCAACATATATGTACAGCTGCTTGTCTTTGCCCTCACTTCGGTGCTCTGCATCTTCTTTGTGCGCCCATCCATGTTGAAGAAACTGCATGGCAAGAACAACGAGAGATTGAGCAATACCGAAGCCCTGATAGGTCGTGAGGGTAGGGTGACACAAACCATTGAGCAAGGCGGCTACGGTCGGGTGGCCATTGATGGCGATGACTGGAAATCCCGTTCAGCCGATGGCAGTGCCATTGCCGTTGGTTCACGTGTCAAGGTGGTTTCGCAAGAGAGTGTCATCATCACTGTTGAACCCTGTTGATGATTGTCTCTACATCACCGCAATTAAACCGAATATTTACTACAACCAAAACATGTAACAGCTATGGATACAGTATTTTATTTTTTCATTGCACTTGTTGTGCTTGCCATTGTTCTCGTCAAGAAGAGCCTGGTGATTATCCCACAGTCAGAAACCAAAATCATCGAGCGGTTAGGTAAATATTATGCCACTCTCCGCCCGGGTATCAATATCATCATCCCCTTTATCGACCGTGCCAAAGACATCGTTGCCATGCGCAACGGACGCTATGTATATAGCAACACCATCGACCTGCGTGAACAGGTGTATGACTTTGACAAGCAGAATGTGATTACCAAGGACAATGTGCAGACTCAAATCAATGCGCTGCTCTACTTCCAGATTGTCGATCCCTTCAAGGCGGTATATGAAATCAGCAACCTGCCCAACGCCATCGAAAAACTCACCCAAACCACCCTGCGAAACATCATCGGCGAACTGGAGCTCGACCAGACGCTGACTTCGCGCGACACCATCAACACCAAGTTGCGTGCCGTGCTCGACGATGCCACCAACAAATGGGGTATCAAGGTGAACCGTGTCGAACTGCAAGACATCACGCCTCCCGAAAGCGTGCTCCAGGCCATGGAAAAGCAGATGCAGGCCGAGCGCAACAAGCGTGCCACCATCCTCACCAGCGAGGGTCAGAAGGCTGCTGCCATCCTCAAGTCGGAGGGCGAGAAGACCGCCATCATCAACAAGGCCGAGGCAGACAAGCAGATGGCCATCCTCAATGCCGAGGGTGAGGCACAAGCCCGCATCCGCAAGGCCGAGGCCGAAGCCATTGCCATTGCCAAGATTACCGAGGCAGTGGGGCAGAGCACCAATCCTGCCAACTATCTGCTGGCACAGAAGTACATACAGATGCTGCAGGTGCTTGCCGAGGGCGACAAGACCAAGACAGTGTATCTGCCTTACGAAGCCACCAATCTCATGGGCAGCATAGGTGGCATCAAAGAGCTCTTCAAGGCAGAATGAGGATAACAAGAGAAGAAAATCAATGTAATTAAGAAATAATTTTTCAGGTAAATGCTTAATATTTGTATTGTTGCGGGTGCGCGCCCCAACTTTATCAAGGTGGCCCCGCTGGTGCGGGCCATACACCAAGCCGTGGACAACGGCAAGGAGGTGCATCTCGACCTGCTCTATGCAGGATGTGAAGACGACCCCACACTTGAGCCTTCGCTCTTCAGCGACCTGGGCATCGACAGGCCCAACGTGTATCTTGGTGTTGACTGTGTCAACCTTAACGAGCTCACCGGTCGTGTGATGTCGGCTTTTGAATCGTATCTTGACACCCATCCTGCCAACGTGGTGATTGTGGTCGACGACCTCGCTTCTACCATGGCCGTGGCGATTGTCACCAAGAAACATGGCATCACGCTGGCACATCTCGTGGCTGGCACCCGCTCGTTTGACATCAAGATGCCTAAGGAAATCAATCGTCTGGTCATCGACGGACTTTCTGACCTGCTTTTCACTGCCGGTATGGGCAGTACCAGCGCCACCAACCGCGAGGGAGCAGAGCAGTCGCATGTCTATCTCGTGGGCAACATCCTGATGGACACCCTGCGCTTCAACCGCAACCGCCTTCAGCGACCGTCGTTGCTCGACGACATGGCCATCGCCGATGGTGAGTACCTCGTGTTTACCCTCAACCGCAAGGCGTTGCTGGCCGACACGGCCAATCTCAAGGCCATGCTTTCTGCACTGTGCAGTGCAGCCCGCGGTGTCAAGGTCATTGCCCCTCTGCGGGATACGGCCAGACAGGTCGTTGAGCCGTTGGTGAACGGGTGTGACAACTTCGTGGTGGTGCAGCCGCTGACCTATCTTGAGTTCGGCTATCTCACCGCACACGCCAAGGGTATCATCACCGACAGCGGCAACGTGGCTGAAGAGGCCACCTTCAACGGTGTGCCATGCATCACCCTCAACAGCTACACCGAACATATCGAGACTGTAAAATGTGGCTCCAATGTGCTGGTGGGCGAGGATGCCGTAAAACTCTTTGCCGCCGTGGGAGACATGGTCACAGGCCAATGGAAGAAATGTGCTTTGCCCGACCGTTGGGATGGTCGCACGGCTGAACGCATTCTTCAGATTCTCCAGGAAAATGTGCTTTAAAGGGGTGTGCTATATATTGAGCTTGAGGCGATTTTGCGACTATCACGCAGACAGATGCAAATGAGAGTCCATAATCGGCCAAGCAAAAAGAGACACCCTAATGAAGACATAAATCTAAATTAAAGATTACCCCTAAACCTATACGATGAAAAAAATAGCAATGATTACCGGCGCAACGAGCGGAATTGGAGAAGCCTGCGCCATGAAGTTTGCCCAAGGTGGCTATGATGTGGTCATCACAGGGCGTAATGAAGAAAAACTGAAAGTTGTGTCAGCACGATGCCGCGAGGCAGGGGCAGAGGTTCTGCCATTGGTCTTTGATGTGCGCGACCGCGAGGCCTGCATCGCAGCCGTTGGCCGTTTGGAAGGCAAATGGACTGACATTGACGTGCTGGTCAACAATGCCGGTCTGGCCTTAGGACTGGACAAGGAATATGAAGGCAGCTACGAGGATTGGGACATCATGATTGATACCAACGTCAAGGGTCTGCTCACCATGACACGCCTCATTGTTCCCCGCATGGTTGAGCGCAACAGCGGTCATGTCATCAACATCGGTTCCGTGGCCGGTGATGCCGCCTATGCCTGTGGCAACGTTTATTGCGCCACCAAGGCCGCAGTCAAGGCCATCAGCGATGGTCTGCGCATTGATGTGGCCCACACGGCCGTGCGTGTCACCAACGTGAAGCCTGGATTGGTGGAAACCAATTTCAGTGTGGTTCGTTTCCATGGCGATGCAGAGCGTGCCGACAATGTATATAAAGGCATCAAACCGCTCACTGGCGATGACATTGCCGATGTGGCCTTCTATGCAGCCAGTGCGCCTGCCCATGTGCAGATTGCCGAAGTGCTTGTCTTGGCCACACACCAGGCCAGTGGCTCGGTTATCCAACGGAATAGTTGATTTGAAAATCAGTGAGTTTTCAGTCGGGAGTGTTGAGCGTGTTTTTGCGCCTCTACTCCCGACTTTTGTTTTGCCGTTGCTTCACAAACCGCCCTACAAGAGGCATATGGTCGCTGTAGCCATTCTGGAATTTCATGCCATAGAATGTGCGCAGGGGTTTATTTCCTCCATACTCCTTGTCCTTTTCCAGCAAGAAGTGGCTGTCGTTGATCTGGCAGGAGATTTGCCACGAGGCTATGTCGCCCGACACCATGATGTGGTCAATGCTTTCCCATTCACCCTTGTATTTATAGGTGCCATGCACATCATTCCCGAACATTCCCTTGGCATCGTTTGAGATGCTTTGGAAACCATTGGATATAAGTTGCTGAATGGTGGCCGATTGACTGTCGTCGTTGAAGTCTCCCGTCACAATGATATTTGCCCTTGGCGACAACTGCCTGATGGAATCGGCCGAGGCACATATCCTTTCCATCACCTTCAGTCGGTAAGGGCGTGTCATCTTGTCGCCGCCAAGTTTGCTTGGCGCATGGGTCACAAACACATGCAGCGTGTCGCCCGTTTCGGTGCGGCAGCTCACATACAGGATGTCTCTTGTGGGGCGCATCCCCTCCAAGGGCTTCACCCGCAATGGATAGCTTTTCAGCAGTTTGATGCTCCCCTGCCGATACATCAGGGCCACGTTGATACCCCTTAGATCGGGCGATTCGGTTTTCACATAGTCATATCCCAAACTGAAAAGCGGTGTCTGTCGTGTGAGATAATCCATAGCATATCGGCTCTCCACCTCGCACAGTGCCACAAGGTCGGGCAGATGCCAATCATCGCCATCTTTGCCGCAGGATATGATTTCCTGCGACAGGTGGTCGGCTTTCTGCCTGAATTTTTTGTGCGACCATCCTCGCAGACTCTCCGGTGTGAACTCGTTGTCGTTTTTCGTGGAGTCGTCGTAGCAGTCGAAAAAGTTTTCACAGTTCAGCTGTACCAGCGTGATCAGCGATGTCAGCAGGATGCCTATCAGTGTCATGGTTTCAAGCTATTTCAACAAGTCGATGTCACGTTTCACGTTGTTCCTGATTTTGTTGAGATAAGTTTTCATTCCCTCGGCATCCTTTCGGTCGATGATGTCGAGCAATTCTTTCAGTTCGGTCCTGATTTTCTCCACCTGTCCTGAGGTGTAGGGGTTGAACAGAATTTCCTGCAGCAGGAAGTCGTCTTCGCTGAGCACACCCTTGGCGATGTTCAGGTGCCGCTTGAATGTGGTGCCCGGTGCATCCTGGTGCTTCATCACCGCTGCAAACACAAAGGTGCTCACAAAGGGGATGCTGAGCGAGTAGGCCACGGTGCGGTCGTGTTCCTCAAACGAATATTCGTAGATGTTCAGTCCCAGTTTCTGGTAGAGGTCCTTGAAGAAAATCCTTCCCATGTAGTCGCCCTCGTTGATGATGATGGCATTCTCCTGGCTCAGCTGGTTGAGGTTGGCAAAGGTAGGGCCGAACATGGGGTGGGTAGATACATAGCGGTGCCCACAGTTGGAGTAAAACTCCTTCAGTCCGGTCTTCACCGATGCGATGTCGCTGATGATGCAGTCGTCGGGCAGATAGGGTATCACCTCATCAAATGCGGCAAGGGTATATTTCACGGTAGCCGCATTGATGACCAGTTCGGGCTTGAATTCAGCGATTTCCTCCAAGGTGGTGAAGCGCAGGGTGTTATAGGTAAACCTCAATCGTTGAGCGTTTTTCTCATACACTGCCGTTTCGTGGTCAAAACTCAGCAGGTCGAGAAAGAAGCTGCCCATTTTTCCTGCGCCCAAAACCAATATTCTCATGACTTGTTTTCTCCTTTTTTACTGGTTGATGATATCCATTTGCTGTCTCACCGACTCCTCGTGTACTGCCTCAAACACCGTTTTGATGAAGTCGGGAGCCATGCCCCAAAGCGAACCTTGTGCGCCCCGTTTGTTCAGTATCTCGTTGTAGCGCGAAGTCTGCAACACGGTCATGTTGTGTTCCTTCTTGTATTCACCTATTTCGCGGCACACCTTCATGCGTTTGGCCAGCAGTTCCATCAGCTGGTTGTCCAGTTCGTCAATCTGTTTGCGCATCAGGCTGATGCCCTCGGTGGTCACCTTCTCGTCGCGCAGCACGAGCAGACTCAGGATATAAGCCAGGATATCAGGCGTAACCTGCTGTTTAGCGTCGCTCCATGCCTTGTCGGGATCGCAGTGGCATTCCACAATCAGTCCGTTCATGCCCAGGTCCATGGCCTGCTGGCACAGCGGAGCCACCAGTTCGCGTTTTCCGCCGATGTGGCTGGGGTCGCAGAACAATGGCAGGTCGGGCACTCGCCTTCTCAATTCGATGGGAATCTGCCACATGGGCAGGTTGCGGTATATTTTCTTGTCATAGCTTGAGAATCCACGGTGAATGGCGGCGATGCGCTTGACGCCGGCCTGGTTGAGCCTTTCCATGGCACCGATCCACAGTTCCAGGTCAGGGTTCACCGGGTTTTTCACCAATACAGGCACGTCGATACCCTTCAGAGAGTCGGCAATGGCCTGCATGGCAAAGGGGTTGGCCGATGTGCGCGCTCCAATCCAGAACACGTCCACGCCATATTTCAGGGCCAG
The DNA here is from genome assembly GCA_004557285.1 of Bacteroidales bacterium. Lineage (GTDB taxonomy): Bacteria > Bacteroidota > Bacteroidia > Bacteroidales > Bacteroidaceae > Prevotella. Next base: position 7,396 of record SFEK01000059.1, read on the forward strand.
TTCCACATGTTCGGGTGTAGCCACTTCGGTGGCCACCATCATGTGCGTTTCCTCCTTCACCCGTTGCAGCCAAGGCAGTGCCGCCTCGCCGTTGCCCTCAAATCCTCCCGGTTTGGTTCGTGGTTTCCACACGCCGGCACGAAAGATGTGGCATCCCCTCCCGGCCAGTTGTCTTGCAGTGGTGATCACCTGCTCTTCGGTTTCAGCCGAACAAGGTCCGGCTATCACCGTCAGTCGCTCGTTGTCTTGTGGCAGTGCGAGCGGTTTCAAATCCAATTCCATATCCATAATTATATCTGTATTTGTTCTTTTTCCTGAATGATTCTCTCCTTGGCCTCCAGCAGTTTTTCCTCTTTGGCACACAGAGAGATACGGATATATCTTTCACCCTTGCTTCCGAAGATGAATCCTGGGGTGATGAACACCCGTGCCTTGTGCAGCAGACGCTCTGTGAGCGCTTCGGCATCACTGTAGTGTGCCGGAATCTTTCCCCACAGAAACATGCCCACCTGTTGGGTGTCAAACGAGCATCCCAGTATGCTCATGATGTCTTCGGCCACCATGCGCCGTCTGCTGTAGGTGTTCACATTGGCCTCTGTGTGCCATTCGTCGCTGTTGTTGTAGGCCTCGGCGGCAGCCAACTGCAGACCTCTGAAGGTGCCCGAGTCGATGTTGCTCTTGATTTTCAACACCCATTGTATCAGCTGTGCATTGCCGGCACACATGCCCACGCGCCATCCCGGCATGTTGTGGCTCTTGCTCATCGAGTTCAGTTCCATGCAGCAGTCCATGGCCCCTTCCACCTGCAACAGCGACATGGGGCGGTGGTTGTTGAGAATGAGCGAGTAGGGGTTGTCGTTCACCACCACGATGTGGTGTCTGCGGGCAAAATCCACCAATTTCCGGTAGGTGTCCATGCTGGCCGGTGCACCAGTGGGCATGTTGGGATAGTTGGTCCACATCAGTTTCACTCCGCTCAAGTCTTGTTGCTCCAGCAGGTCAAACCGCGGTTGCCATCTGTTGTTCTCGTCCAGGTCGTAGTGCACCACCTCTGCCCCCAGAATTCTGCTCAGCGAGGTGTAGGTGGGGTAGCCGGGGTTAGGCACCAGCACCTTGTCGCCCACGTTTACCAAGGCAAGCGTGATGTGCAGAATGCCCTCTTTTGAGCCGATGAGCGGCTGTATCTCACTGTCGGGGTCAAGGTCCACGCCATACCACCGTTTGTAAAACGAGGCCATGGCACGCCTCAGTTCTGGTATGCCCATGGTGGGCTGGTAGCCATGCGCATTGTCTTGCCTTGCCACCTGGCACAGCCGTTGTATGGTAGCCTCCGAAGGCGGCATGTCAGGACTTCCTATGGCCAGACTAATGATGTCCTTTCCCTCGGCGTTCATCTGCGCCACCTCTTTCAGTTTCCTACTGAAGTAATATTCGCTCACTTGCGTCACCCGCTTGGCGGGCACGATGTCATTGTATAGGCTGTTTTCCGTCATCTTGGTATTCTCCCAACACTTTAAATTCTCTGGTCAATGGCATGATGGCATCGATGCTCTGTCGGTATCTGGTGAGGTTGTCGAATGTCACGTCCACATAAAACATATATTCCCATTCGTGCCCGATAATGGGCAGCGACTGTATCTTGGTGAGGTTCATCTTGTAGAATGATAGTATGCTCAGCACCTGCGACAGACTTCCCTCCTCATGGGGCAGGGCAAACACCAGGCTTGCCTTGTTCACGCGGTCGATGGGGCGCAGAAAATCCGCCTTGTTCACATGGCTTGTTACAAGAAAACGGGTAAAGTTGTGCTTGTTGTCCTCAATACCCTCCTGCAGCACCTTCATGCCATAAATCTTGGCGGCAGCGGTGTTGCAGATGGCGGCCCAGCCGCGGCATTGGTGCTGTGCGATGTATTTGGCAGCTCCCGCCGTGTCGTGTGCTTCAACGGCCTTCATGTCGGGGTGGTTGGCCAGGAATCCCCGGCATTGCATCAGGGCCACGGGATGCGAGTGCACCTCATTGATGGTGTTCCAGTCGTCGTCGGGCAGACAGCACAGGCTGTGCGTGATGCGCAGTTTGTGCTCTCCCACGATGGTGGTTTCAGAGTCACGCAGCAGTTCGTAGTTGTGCAGCAGCGAGCCGGCGATGGTGTTCTCTATGGCCAGCATGCCGATGGCCGTTGGGTCGCGCCTGATGTTTTCAAACACCTGTTCGAAGGTGGAACAGCAGATGAGCTGTATCTGCTGGTTGCCGAAATACTGGTGTGCGGCGATGTCGTGAAACGACCCGATGTCTCCTTGAATGGCAATTCTTTTCATCTTGCTTGTCGTTATACCTGTTGTGATGAACAAAAATCCCGCCTCATAGCGTTGAAGCGGGACTTTGGCATATCTTCATTCTTATGAAAGATGTCGTCTTAAGTTGAAATTACACGCAACTTCCCGCTTCGCAAGTCCTTGCAAAGTAGAAGTAAAAGTATGCTGCAAAACTCAATCTGTTGTCCATCATAAACTTTTTTAAATTTTTCAACTGCAAAAGTAACACTTTTATTTGAAATATGCAAACATTTTATTAATTTTGCACCCAATCAATCAAATCATTATCAATTAAGCAGTTTTTTTATGAAAAGAATCACAACAATATTGCTGGCTGCGCTGATGGCATGTGCTGGCCATGCGCAGACCAAGTTGCAGCAACCGCTTTTGGGCGACGGTGTGCAGGAGCGCACACCGCTGAAGAAGGTTTACAACGAGCAGATTGACCCTATGGCACAGATTGACCAGGCTCTTGCACAGGCGCGCACCCAGGGCAAATATGTGGTGTGCCAAGTGGGTGGCAACTGGTGTCCATGGTGTCTGCGTCTGGCCGATTTTATCCGCCGAGACAGTACTGTCGCCCGTGTTATCGACGACAATTTCGTCTATATCCATGTCAACTACAATCCGCGCAAGTCGACTTCTTCCGCCTCAGGTTGGCAGGCCACGGGCCAAGGCAAGCCCACACTGCCACAGGTGAAGAAACATGGTGGAGCAACAGAAAGGGCTTCGGCCGTGTCGTCGAACAATCCTACTGCCGGTGCCGAGGCCTTGATGCAACGTCTGGGCAACCCCCAGCGTTTCGGATTTCCTGTACTTGTGGTGCTCGATGCCGATGGCCGTGTGCTCCATATCCAAGACTCCAGTTTCCTTGAAGAGGGAAAGAGCTACAATGCCCAGAAACTGCTCCGTTTTCTCAACAGCTGGACTCCCAAGGCTGTGCAGGGAGCCAAGGAGTGAGGTTTTAAGAATCATCGTAGGCAGGGAACATCCTTGCGGCCGTCCTGTTTATGGTATATGCGGCGCACGAATGGTTTGTCTTTTGCATATTGTCGCTTGGCTTTGTTGTCGTTAAAGCTAAGCGGTGGTTGTTGAATATCGTTCTGTACGATTTTGAATATCGTTCTATACGATTCGGAATATCGTACTATACGATTTGGGATATCGTACTATACGATTTGGGATATCGTACTATACGATTTGGGATATCGTACTATACGATTTGGGATACCGTTCTATACGATTCCGTGAATCGTTGTCCGGTGCAGCCAAACCCGGGTAATGGGGTGGGGCGAGGCCTCTTGCAACCTGCAAACCACCCCTCACGTTGCCCAGGGCATGCAGATGGATGTTTGTGGCGGCGACAAGTGTCACACCTGCCGATGGGGAGGTGCACTGGCCGTGACGTGGCCTGCGGTTGTTTATAACCATCTGATACATAGTGAAATGCGTTTGTTTTGTGAGACTTTTTCCATGCTTCAGCATTGGTTTTTCAGTGCTTGGGGTGTGACACTGTGACACTTGTATTTGTAAATTCTAAACTTTTATTGAAAAAAAAATTTTTTTATTTTGAAAAAAAAATTATATCGTATAAAGTTTGAAAACAAGTGTCACAAGTGTCACAGTGTCACACCCCGGCCCGAAAAGGGCTATTGTAAACTACAAAGTATTACAACATCATCGCTATGATTACAGAGCACAAAGATACTGATTTATTTTGAATTACAGATG
>SFEK01000257.1 GCA_004557285.1 Bacteroidales bacterium
ATACCTCACTTTGTCATTTCTGCACAATAATAACACTAATAAATAAAAAAAACATGAGCTAATGCCTTGATAATATGTATTTTTTTCTATTTTTGCATAGTAAAAAGCATATTACGAACCATGAAGAAAATCATTACTCTACTATCATTATTGTGCATAACGATAAACCTGAACTCGCAAATTCCCATATTGCAGAACTTCTCAAATGTGGAATATAGAGGCGGAACGCAGAACTGGGGCGTGGACATAACTCCCGACAACAGGGTCGTTTTTGCCAACAACAACGGTCTGCTGATATACGACAGCGACCGGTGGAGCATACACACCGTGCCGAATTACACCAACGTCCGCTCAACGCTTTTCAGCAAGAAAGACAACGTCATCTATGCCGGCGCAACCAACGAATTTGGATTTTTCAAGGGCAACGACAGTTTTCACGGCATAAGCTATCATTCCCTTTCCAGCAAACTGCCACAGAAATACCGGATTTTCGGCGAAATATGGAAAATCCTACGCATCGACGACGAAATAGCTTTTCAATCGAAAAACGCCGTGTTCATATTGCATCCGAACGGTAAAATCACTACTCACAGCTTCAAATTCGACATTGAAAATGCCACAGCCATCGACAACAGGCTCTATATCTCGGGCAAGGAAAGTATCTTGGTGTACCAGAATGGACGCATATTCAGGCTGCCAGGCTCCGAAACGCTCGCTGGTAAGGCGGTGGCAGCGGTGCTTCCCTTCCGCAAGGGCCTGCTTTTCCTCACCGTCACCGATGGCATATATATGTACGAGGATGGCAAGATGACGCCTTACACGCTCGATATCACGCCCATGCTCATGTCGCAACAGGTGTTCTGTGCCAAAATTCACGACGACTATTTAGCCATCGGTACGGTGCGCGGCGGACTGGTGGTGAAGAACCTGCGTACCGGGCGCAACACGTTCACCAACACGCTGACAGGCCTTCAGAACAACACGATACTGTCGATGCACTTCGATGAAATCGGCAATTTATGGCTCGGACTCGACAACGGTATCGCCTACGTGATGCTGAACACACCCTTCTACAACCTATACGGCATAAGCAACAACATCGGAACGGGTTATGCCTCGCTGCGCGACAATGACAATCTGTATCTGGCTACCAATCAGGGGCTCTTCCTCATGGCGTTGCCACTGCCCAACAACTCGGCCACGCCACCGCAGACGCAGCCCGTGGGCGGGATAAACGGACAGGTGTGGAGCTGCCAGAAAATAGGCAACGATGTATTGGTGGGCGCAAACGACGGTGCGTTTGCCGTGAAGGGAACTGCGGCAACACGCATTCCGGGATTGCGCGGCACGTGGGGATTCATCCCGTTGCGAGGCCATGACGGACTTGTGTTAGGCTGCGACTACAACGGACTCGTTATCGCCGAGGGTGCAAACGGCAGTTACAAGGTGCGCAACCGTATCGCCGGAGGCAACATCTCCACCGGTCTGTTCATGCAAGACGCCGACGGTTCGATATGGCTGAGCCACTGGAAGAACGGCATCTACCGCATCATGCTGAGCGGCGACCTGACGAAAGTAACGAAAAAACAGGTGTTCAACAAAGGCACGGGGCTGCCGCTCGACAACGACAACCTGATATGCAAGATACGCGGACGGATATACGTGTCGTCGGTTGACGGCTTCCGGCAGTACAACAGCAAAACAGGCAAGCTCGAAAAGTGCGACCGGCTGAACAAGATTTTCAACACCTATGGTATGTCTCTGCGCATAATAGAAACGCCATCGGGCAATCTGTGGGCATACAAACCCGACTATCTCGCCATCGCCGAACGCAAGAAGAACGGCTCATACGCGGTGAAACAGCTGGAATACACCAACATCGTGAAGCGTCTTCAGATGAGTCTCGGACACATCGGTTTCATCGACAACGACCACACACTGCTCAACTACGACAATGGTTTCTACATAGTGGGCAACAGTCTGCAAGAAGACAAGAACCAGAAACACTCCAACAAGCTCATAATAAGGGAAATTCACAGTACAAACAGCAATGACACGCTGATATATGCCTCACACTACGCACAGAAAACGGACGAAATCACCGTGCCACACAGCCTCAACTCACTGCGCATAGAGTTTGTCATGCCAGAATACC
>SFEK01000258.1 GCA_004557285.1 Bacteroidales bacterium
TTTGGCTTCGGCATCAGCACTGATGTCGTTGTAGTTGACGAAATTGGTAGCTGACGAGATGATGATGGTGGCAGAGGTGGCATTGCTGACCTCAATGGTAGGAGCCTTGGGGTCACCGGCTACCAGACCGCCCTGCATGACATTCTGTGTTATGGTGTTGGTCTGTGTGCCACCGTCGTTGATGACTTTTACAAATGTAAAGCAGTTCATCTTGTTAGCAACGTTCTCCGACTGCTCGCGCGCTGCCACGAGCGAGGCTTCTATCATGCCGTCGGCGGTTATCTTGTTGATGCCCAGTATCTCCATATTGGTCTTGCTGGGAGCTGCATAGCAGACGTTGAAATTCAGCTTGCCTGCCTCTGAGGACTCCAAGCGGACTACGGTAACATTGTCTTCAAACGAGGTGAATGTTGTACGCGTATAGGTGACGCCATCAACGACATAGCTGGTTGTAGCTGTTGCCGTAGACAGGTCGAGCGAACGTACATAGCCCTGAGCATCGCGTGCGCCGTCAGTCTGACCCGCCTCCTCGTCGTCAAAACGCTGACCGGGGAAACCGATGAGCAGACAGCCGGCTGCCTGATACTGGGCACCGTGAGAACCCTGCGACATCCAGTTGGCAATAGCCATCTTCTGAGCTGAGACGTAGTCTTTGTTGAAGATGTACTGACGTACCTGATTCAGCGCCGTCTTGGCATTGGCGTTGTAGTTGCTGTTGGGCGACTGTCCCCAGAAGGTGTCCTCGTTAAGCTGCAGGGTATCGATAGCTACGCTGCCGCTGACCATTGCACCCAAACGACCATTGCCTAACGGCAGGGCTTCTTCCCAATAGGCAGCAGGACGGTGGTACCACAGGCGGTTGTGGCTTTCGAGTACTGGGGGGTCGATAGGACGAACATCCGACGTGGTAAAGCTGGTGCTGATGGCAGAAGTCAGCATATTGCCGGCGAGGTCGGCAACGGCGTTGGCAGGCAGCGTCAGCGTGTAAGACGTCGTCAGGTCAAGGTCTGAATAGGCAAACGAAACCTTATTTATATTTATAATAGGCTGCAGCGACTGACTCTGATGTGTCGTGTTGTTCGTCAGGGTGGCTGTCGTGCCGTCGCTGATGCTGACACCCTCGTTGAAGAGCATGACAACCTTGCCTTTGCTCAGAACGTCTGTGGCACCATTTGAAGGTGTGATGCTCAGCAGCACTGGTGCCTGTGTGTCCTCTGCCAGAATGTTGAGGTACTTCAGGTTGTAGTTGCTGGTCTTCGAAGCCGACTGAATGAGCATGCGCACAATGAGCTGCTGCTTGTTGTCGGCTTGCAGATCGTAGGTGGCATCGACGTAGGTGTTCCAGTGTGAACCGCTGGTGTAGTCGTCGAGTACGGTCCAGGTGGTACCACCGTCAACGGAGTAGACTACGCCAAACTTAGTGCTGGAACTGGAACCATCGCCAATGGAGAAGTTCACCTTGATGTTGCGGAGCGACGTAGTGGGCAACGACACCTCAAAATACTGGTCGTGCTTGCTACCATCGGTATAGTCGGCTTTGGCGGTGAACTTGTCGATGCTGGCGGTGTTGAGGCGCAACAGGTAGTTGGGAGCCGAACCGCTGCTGGTCACCTGCCACTTGCCGTCGCTGGTGTGAACGGTCACCTTACAGTCTTCAGGCACCATTGCACATTCGTTAGGCAGGAAGTAAGGCTGCGTTTGCGACCATTTGGTGTTGGCTATCTGTGCCCAACCTAAGGTGTTGGGCGTGTAGATAGCAGTTGTACCGCTTTTCTCTACATCATAGCCTGTAGAGAATTCCCACTTGGCTACAGCCGTCTGACTGGCTGAAGCTTTCACTGTAGACAGGAGCAATAAAAGGAGTGCCCCCATGAGTCGTAGTGTTTGTTTTGTTCTTACTTTAATTTTTTTCATAATCTCATCCTTGTATAACTCATATAATATGTTTACATTTTATTCTACCATAAAAGATAAAAATCTTCATTACTTTTTTATCAATTGCGCATTTCCGGAATATTTGTATATATGTTTGTAGTTCAATTTTAATTTCTTGAAATATGGAAACATTGAACACAAACCTACCAATTGAAACCCGCACTTTCGCCTCATTGCTCGACGATGCCGGGTTTAAGGCAGTTATGGCTGACCAAGTCT
>SFEK01000259.1 GCA_004557285.1 Bacteroidales bacterium
TGTTCCCAACAGAGATGTTCATCGGAACCAGTAAGGTTGACGAGAGTGCCAACGTGGTGGCCAGTATCTTTGAGAAGGGCTACATTGTTCCCCGCAAGCACGTAGGCAGAAGTGGCTACTTCTATGCCGATGACCCGATGGCTTGTGACCCTACCGACGACTATGCCCACATTACAAACCGCCGTGTAATAGACAAAGCGTATCGTATTGCCTATGACACGATGCTGGAAGAGCTTCTTGACGAAATAGATCTGAACGAAGACGGTACCATGCAGCATGCTGTGGTGAAGAGCTGGCAGCAGACTCTGGAGAATGCCATCAATCGCCAGATGACCGCTAACGGGGAACTGAGCGCCACCGATGGCGAAGGCTGCAAGTGCTTTATCGACGAGAAGCAGAACGTGGTTTCTACCTCTAAGATTGTGGTGACTCTGAAGGTGCGTCCTCACGGCTACAGCCGCTACATTGACGTGAACTTAGGTTTCCAAGTAACAACCGCTTAAATGTAGAGAACTATGTTAAATACAAGAGAATATGAGTGGTCCGACGTGAACGTAGTCATGGCAGGCCGCCTTGTGACTGGTCTTCGTGGTGTGAAGTACAGCGCAAAGCAGGAGAAGGAACTGCTGCATGCCAAAGGCAATAAGCCCCACAGCATACAGCGCGGCAACAAGACCTATAACGGTGAAATTACCTTGCTGCAAAGCGAGTATGAGGCCCTGAAGCAAGCCAGTGGCGGTGATATTCTGGATGCAAGCATCGACATCGTTGCCGCTTATGGCAATCCAAACGCAGGTGATACCATCACCACCGACTTGTTGATAGGCGTTGAGTTCACAGAGGACAACACCGAGTGGAAGCAAGGCGACAAGTTCCAGGAGAAGACCCTTCCATTTATCTACCTTGACCAAAAGAGCCTGTAGCCCTGTGGGAAACCACTGGGCACAGCAGCCATTTGAACAGTATTCAAAAATCATTCAAATAGCGAAAAAATGAACTTGACCAAAGAACAAATAGCCGAACTGAAAAAGAAGCACGGCGACCTGTACGAAATCAGTGTGGGTGACAAAAGCTGCATCGTACGCAAGCCGAACCGTAAGGATCTGAGCTATGTAAGCGTGGTGAAAGACCCCATCAAGATGAGCGAGACCCTTCTGAAGCAGCTTTGGGTTGAGGGTGACAAGGAGATCCAGGAGCAAGATGACCTGTTCCTGGCAGTCATCCCCAAGATGGAAGAGGTCATCAAGGTTAAGGAGTCACAGATAAAAAAGCTTTAGCGGATGCCGATGTTCCAGATGCCGAAGACGGTGATGTGCTGTTTCTGAACACACTCCTGAGGTATTACATGCACATTGACCCTGACACGCTTAGCGATGAAGAGTGGGCATGGACTATCCGGTATCTGATTGACATCCGCAAAGAGGAAGCGAAGGCAAACAAAAATGGACAGCGTACTTAAATTTCTCATCAAGTTACAGGCTGACGAAGGCAATGTGTTGAGCGTGGCCCGTCAGACTTCGCAGCAGCTGGACGAAATATCCCGTAGGGCGAGGACAACAGGGACCCGCCTACGGGAAGCCTTCTCCTTTTCTAATTTCACAAGCTCTCTGATGTCTCTGCCAGGAATGGAGTTCCTGACAAACCCATATACACTAATCAGTGCAGGTGTGGGAGCTGTCACGGCTATTGGAGCACAGGCAGAACAGACCAGCGTCGCTTTCACAACCCTTGTTGGCAGTGAGGAAAAGGCGGCAGGGATATTGAAAGAAATCAATGACTTTGCCGCAAAGACCCCCTACGGCAACCTGGATCTGACAGATAATGCCAAAACTATGCTGAACTTCGGTGTTCAGGCAGACAAGGTGAACGGTTATCTACGGCAGTTGGGTGACATTGCAGCCGGTGACAAAAACAAACTGGGCAGCCTGTCCCTTGTATTCGGTCAGGTAGCCAGTGCCGGCAAGATGAGCGGACAGGACTTGCTGCAGTTCATCAATGCAGGTTTCAACCCGTTGAAGGAATTGGAGAAAATGACCGGCAAGACATACGCCGAGCTTCAGGACATGATGAGTAAGGGGCAGATAGGCTTTGATGCCGTTGCAGCAGCCATCAATCATGCCACAAGTGCCGGCGGCGCCTTTGAAGG
>SFEK01000260.1 GCA_004557285.1 Bacteroidales bacterium
CGAGTCAGAGTTCAACAGCCGCAGCAAAGAACTGTTTGCCTATATCAATATGTTCTTCATGGTGGCTTATGGGATCTCTCAGATGTTATCGGGTAAATTGTATGACAAGATAGGTACCCGCAAAGGTTTCACCATCTCTGCACTGATATGGGGTATCTCGGATGCATTGATGAGTATGGCTGGTGGTGTGAAGTCGATATGTGGTTTTCGCGCAGGTTTAGGATTGGGTGTTGCCGGTCCTTGGCCCGGGACGGTGAAGAGCAATGCGGAGTGGTTTCCTCAGAAGGAGCGTGCCATGGCGCAAGGCTTGTTTAATGCGGGCGCATCCGTGGGTGCTATATTAGCTCCGATACTGATTGCACTTATCTGCACGGCGGTAGGCTGGAAACTGACGTTTGTGATTATCGGTTTGCTGGCGCCACTATGGGTCATTCCTTGGCTGGTACTGAACAAGAAAGGTCCGAAAGAGCATCCTATGATTACGGATGCGGAGCGCTCGTATATCATCAGCGGTCAACCGGAGGCTACCGTGAAGCAGGATAAGGGATTAAGTTGGGGTCAGTTGCTGTCGAAGCCGAAGAGTTATGCCGTCATATTGGCTCGATTCTTCTTGGATCCGGTGTGGTGGATGTTCGTTACATGGTTGCCTATCTATTTAGGTCAGAAGTATCAAATGGACTTGAAGGCGTTGGCTGCGCACATGTGGATTCCATACGTAGGTGCAGCGCTCGGTTCGATAGCCGGCGGATGGGTGTCAAGTCACTTGGTGAGCAGCGGCAGGAGCGTCAACTTCGCCCGCAAAGCATCCATCCTGATAGGTGCTTGCATCACGTTGCCTGCGCTTATCTATGTGGCATTTGTGCAAGACGCGATGGTGGCAGTATGTTGCATGGCGATTATCCTCTTCGGGTTCCAGTTTACGATGAACAATATCCAGACCTTGGCGAGCGATATGTACACGGGCAAGAGCGTGGGGTCTCTCGCCGGCTTAGGAGGTGCCGCCGCCACATTGGGTACGATACTGAGTATCTGCTTTATCCCGATGCTGACCGCGGGTGACAACTGGACTCCATTCTTCATCATGGGCGCCTTGTTGGTGCCGCTGAGCGTGGGAACAGTGTTCTTGTTTGGAAAGAATATTGGCAAAGAAATCAACTAACGTTATAACAACACAAAGATTATGAAAAGATTAGAAGGCAAAGTAGCCATCGTAACCGGTGGTGCTCGCGACTTAGGTCGCCAAGTATCTCTCACATTGGCTCGTGAGGGAGCAAAAGTGGTGGTTAACTATTTTGACAATCCTGAGGATGCCGATACCACCTTGCAGATGATTGCCGACATGGGCGGCGAAGGTATCAAGGTGCAAGGCGATATGACCAAGGCAGAAGACGTGAAGCGCCTTGTAGAAGAAGGCGTGAAGGCATTTGGAGAACATATCCATGTGCTAGTGAACGTGGTAGGCGGCATCGTAGGTCGCAAGAAGATTACGGAGCAGGATGAAGCTTGGTATAACTTCTTGATGGATGTGAACATGAAGAGTTGCTGGTTGTGTACGCGCGAAGTGGTGCCTCACATGCCCGCCGGCAGTTCGATTGTTAACTTCTCCTCTTTGGCAGCACGCGATGGCGGCGGTAATGGCGCTTCCATGTACGCCACAGCCAAAGGTGCAGTAGCTGTATTCACCCGCTCCATGGCGAAAGAGCTGGGACCTGACGGTATCCGTGTGAATGCCGTTGCCCCCGGCACCATCGCAACCTCTTTCCATGACCGTTTCAATACGCCCGAGAATCGTGAGCGAATGAAAGGCATATATCCGTTGCGTCGTGAAGGAGATGCGCAAGACGTGGCAGACTTGGTATTGTTCCTCGCTTGCGATGAGAGTGATTACATCACCGGAACGAACATTGACATTAACGGAGGAATGTTCTTCTCATAAGGGATAAAAGATAAAAGATAAAGGATGAAAGACAGATTCGCCTTGAATAGTCAGAGGTAATACGTCTTTCATCCTTTATTTTTTTTAGTTCTTATTCTTATGATGGAAAAGGAAAAGCAGGCGGGGCGCCTGCGCACACGGGCATAATCCATCATAAGAGGTAGTGCTTGTCAGAAGGTTTCGCTTTGTTGTATTTTTG
>SFEK01000060.1 GCA_004557285.1 Bacteroidales bacterium
AAAGCGTTAGTCCGTGGCCAAGAGAGCCGGAGGATACCTCCATGCCGGGGTTCTGGTTCTTGCAGGGATGCATGCCGTAGCGGCTGCCCCACGCGCCGTAGGTTTCAAAAATCTCATCAATACTGCCATAGCCCGCCATAGCCATGGCAATATACAGGCATCCTGCGCCGTGCCCCTTGGAAAGGACAAATCTGTCTCTCTCGGGCCACTTGCCCGGGTAATCCAGATTTTTCTTCATCTTGTACATATTATATAATGTTGTGTTTCCGATTGTGTGCTTTCAGTAATGATGTTCTGTTATGACGATGCAAAGGTAACGCAAAAAGAGGAAAAAAACTTAAAATGTATTGAGTTTCTTTGCAGATTGAAATAGAATGATTAACTTTGCGCCGAAATTGCATTTATAAAATAAATTAATCATTAAACAAAGAAACCTATTATGAAAAAACTGAAGTTAGTTACTTTCGGTATGTGTTTAGCTATGATTATGAATAGCTGTAGTACAAACACAGGTAATGGTGCCCTCATCGGTACAGCCGGTGGTGCCGTTCTCGGTGGTATCATTGGCAAGATTGCCGGCAATACAGGTGTAGGCGCTGCTGTTGGTGCTGCTGTTGGTGCAGGAACTGGTGCTCTCATTGGCAAGCACATGGACAAGGTAAAGGCTGAGGCTCAGGCCAAACTCGATAACGCCAAGGTAGAAGAAGTGACAGATGCCAATGGCTTGAAGGCCGTCAAGGTGACATTTGACTCTGGTATCCTCTTTGCACTGAACAAGGCTGACCTCAACGCCAATTCAAAGAAAGAACTTTCTGAATTTGCCCAGGTGTTGAAGAGCAATTCTTCTTGTTCTGTTGACATTCAGGGTTATACCGACTCTACCGGTAACGACAACATCAACCTGCCCTTGAGCCAGAAGCGTGCAGAGTCTGTATCTAGTTATCTCAAGTCGTGTGGTGTAAGTTCCAGTCAGCTGGTCAAAGTTCAGGGCTTTGGTTCAGCCAACCCCGTGGCCGACAACTCTACCAAGGCAGGTCAGGCACAAAACCGCCGTGTTGAGGTTTATCTCTATGCAAGTCAGGAGATGATCAATGCAGCTAACAATGGTACATTGAACTAATCGGCGCAAGAGGCTGAAAATGACCAAGATTAATTTTATCGGTAAAATATTCAAGTGGATGGTGGTAGCCTTTTTGGGCTCCACCATTCTTGCTGTTGTGCTATTGAGGTTTGTACCCGTATGGTTCACGCCATTGATGTTTATCCGATGTGCCGAACAGCTGGAAAAGGGTGAAACGCTGCGCATGGAACACCATTGGGTGTCCATGGACAAAATATCTCCACATGCTCCTGTGGCGGTGATGGCCAGCGAAGACCAGCGTTTTTTGCTGCACCACGGTTTTGACTATGAAGCCATAGAGAAAGCCGCCATCAGCAACATGAAGGGAAAGCGTAAGCGTGGAGGAAGCACCATATCGCAGCAAACCGCCAAGAACGTGTTTCTATGGCAGGGGCGTTCGTGGTTGAGAAAAGGGCTTGAAGCCTATTTCACCGTCCTTATAGAAATGATGTGGAGCAAACAGCGTATCATGGAGGTGTATCTCAACTCCATTGAAATGGGGCCGGGTATCTATGGCATTGAAGCTGTGGCCAGAGCGCATTTCGGGAAACATGCCGACGAACTGTTCAGAAACGAGTGTGCCCTGATTGCCGCCACACTGCCCAATCCGCTGAAATTCAGTTCGGCATCGCCTAGTCCTTATATGAAGAAAAGACAAAGACAGATAGAGCAGCAGATGAAATTTATCCCCTCGTTTCCTCGTGAAGGGGAGGACATCGACCCTAACACAACAGCTGGTGGGGTGTATCGTAACAAAAGATAAGGCAATTGACTTTGACCATTTTGACATCCATAACTCCTACAAAGAATGGCAGATTTTCTTGAACAACTGAACGACAGTCAGCGTGCCGCCGTGGAATACTGCGACGGGCCTGCATTGGTGATAGCCGGAGCAGGGTCGGGCAAGACACGTGTGCTGACCTACAAGATTGCTTACCTGCTCGACCGGGGCATGAATCCATGGAACGTGCTGGCGCTGACCTTTACCAACAAGGCTGCTACCGAAATGAAAAACCGCATCGCGGCCTTGGTGGGCGAGGAGAAGGCAGGAAGACTTAACATGGGAACATTTCACAGCGTGTTCTCACGCATATTGAGGGTTGAGGCACAGCTGTTGGGCTATGAGAACAATTTCACTATCTATGACGAAAGTGATTCAAGAAGTCTGCTCAAGACACTTGTCAAGGAGATGTCGCTCGACGACAAACTCTACAAACCCTCTACCGTTCATGCCCGCATCAGCAGGGCGAAAAACCATCTGGTGCTGCCCGGTGACTATTGCATGAACAAATCGCTCATGGAACGTGATGCACAACAACGTATGCCTCGAATGGCCGCATTGTATGCCGCATACTGTAGCCGCCTGAAGATGGCCAACGCCATGGATTTTGACGACCTGCTGACCAACACTTATCGTTTGCTGACAGAGCATGAGGACATCCGACAGAAATATGCCGCCAGATACCAGTACATTCTTGTGGATGAGTATCAGGATACCAATGCCGTGCAGCAGAAGATTGTCTGGCTGTTGTGCAAAGACCACCTGCGTGTGTGTGCCGTGGGCGACGATGCCCAGAGTATTTACGCCTTTCGAGGTGCCAACATCGACAATATCCTCGATTTCAGGGAGATATTCACAGGAACACAACTCTTCAAACTGGAACAGAATTACCGCAGTACGCAGCGCATAGTGCAGGCCGCCAACAGCGTAATCCGGCACAATGAAAGACAGATACCCAAAGATGTGTACAGCAAAAACGATCAGGGCGACCCTATCGTGCTCAAACCAGCCTATAGCGACCGTGAAGAAGCCATCATCGTGTGCAACGAGATCAAGCGCATCAGAAATGCTGAACATTGTGAATATGCCGATTTTGCCGTGCTCTACCGTACCAACTCCCAGAGTCGAAGCTTTGAAGAAGCCATGCTCAAGGTGAACATCCCTTACCGCATTTATGGCGGACTGGGATTTTACCAGCGCAAGGAGGTGAAAGACATTCTGGCCTACTTCCGCTTGGTGGCCAATCTGCATGATGAGGAAGCCTTCAAGCGTATTGTCAATTATCCCAAAAGAGGTATTGGAGATACCACTGTGGCCAAAGTGTTGGGCGTGGCGTCGGTGTCAGGAGTGAGCCTTTGGGAAACCCTCAACCAGCCAGAGCGTTACGGATTGATGCTGAGCAAGTCCACATTGACCAAACTGCAGAACTTCAAGATGCTTATCGAGGGCTTTGCCGAGCGTTTTTATATAGACGATGCCTACACCCTTGCCATGAGAATTGTGAAAGAAAGTGGAATGGCTGCCGAGATATATGCCGACAGGACACCTGAAAATCTTGCCCGGCAGGAGAATGTGGAGGAGCTTTTGGGTAGTATTCAAGAGTTTGTTGAAGGGCGGAAGGAAGAAGGACGGCAGGGGGAGGCAGGACTGGCCGACTTTCTGCAAGAGGTGTCGCTGCAGACCACGCTCGACAGCGAGGGCAACGATGAAGACAGCAGGGTGTCGCTCATGACGGTGCATAGTGCCAAGGGACTGGAGTTTGGCACCGTGTTTATCGTCGGACTGGAGGAGAACATCTTTCCAAGTTTGCTCTCAATGGGCAGTCGCAGAGAACTTGAAGAAGAGCGCAGACTGCTCTATGTGGCCATGACAAGAGCCGAAAGGCATTGTATCATCACCTATGCACAAAGCCGATACCGCTATGGCCGGATGGAAACTCAAGAACCCAGCAGGTTTATCAGAGACATTGCTCCCGAACTGCTTCGCATAGACCAGGCAAGGGATATATATATGAAAGGTATGGGAACACGCTCAGGCCATCCTTTTGAGAGCAACAGAAATTATTCTTCTTTCCAAAACAGTCGTCCTGTAGCTACCCAGTTCAAGGCCGACCCTATGCCTCGGGAAGTTTTGCATCGTGAACAGCCAGCAGCCGACGATACCCTTTCTCCAAGGTTCAAACGCCTGTTGCAGTCGGCCAGAAGTGTCTCTAAGCCACACCAATCTTTGGAAGGCATTTCGTCATCAACATCCACAGCCAAGGCCGCTGTCCAGCTCAGCGAAAACTGTGTGATAGAACATGAACGCTTTGGGGTGGGCAAGGTGCTGCGTGTTGAAGGCAGTGGCGAAAACACCAAGGCCACCGTGCAGTTCAGCAATGTGGGTGTCAAGCAACTTTTGCTCAAATTTGCCCGTTTTAAGGTCATTGGTTGAGCGAAAATGCCAATAAATGAAGAAAAGAACAAGAAAAAAAGACATTTGTGTAAAAATTAATTGCGCAAAACTTTGGCAATTGGTTAGAAAATAGTAACTTTGCACCCGATTTTCATAAAACAGTTGAATGAAGAACGACAAAAATAATCATTACCGCGTTAACGAACAAATACGCGTGAGAGAAGTTCGCATAGTAGGTGATAGCGGATCGATGGTAGTTCCTACACGTCAGGCATTAGACATGGCGCGCGATCAGGGAGTGGATTTGGTGGAGATATCACCTAATGCACAGCCTCCGGTTTGTCGTCTCATTGACTACAGCAAGTTCCTCTACCAACAGAAGAAACGCGCTAAAGAACTTAAAGCGAAACAGGTAAAACAAGAGGTGAAGGAAATCAGATTCGGACCTCAGACCGACGAGCACGATTACAATTTCAAGCTCAAACATGCCAAGGAGTTCCTGGAAGAGGGCAACAAGGTGAGAGCTTTCGTGTTCTTCCGTGGACGCTCAATCCTTTTCAAAGAGCAGGGCGAAGTGCTGTTGTTGCGTTTTGCCAACGACCTTGAAGAATATGGCAAGGTGGAGCAGATGCCGGCACTCGAAGGCAAGAAGATGTTCCTGTATGTGAGCCCCAAGAAAGCAGGTGTTGCCAAGAAAAGCCAGCAGAAAATGGATCGTGAGCGCAGGGAGGCTGAGTCAACCAAAGTGAAGGAAGGCGATGCCGCTGATGTGGAAATGCCCGCAAACGGCGGTCTCTTTGCCAATGCCAAGAACGGTGCAGATGCCTTGAAGAAACTCAGCGGCAAAGGCGAATAACCGTGACTGCGATGAAGAAAGATAATATGTGCGTAACGTCCTGGTATATACGTTGCCACAGCTAATAAATAACAACTCATTAAATTATTAAAAAAATGCCAAAATTAAAGACAAATTCCGGTGCCAAGAAAAGATTTGCTTTCACCGGTTCAGGTAAGGTTAAGAGACATCATGCTTACCACAGCCACATCTTGACAAAGAAAACCAAGAAACAAAAGCGTAATCTGGTACACCAGGCGCTGGTTGACAATTCAAACATGAAGCAAGTGCGCGACTTGCTGCGTCTCCGTTAATTCAATAACCTGTTGTCAAAACTTCTAAAGAAACAAAATTATGCCAAGATCAGTAAATCACGTTGCTTCAAGAGCAAAGAGAAAGAAAATTTTAAAGCTTACCCGTGGCTACTTTGGAGCCAGGAAGAATGTTTGGACAGTAGCCAAGAACACATGGGAGAAGGGTCTTACCTACGCATATCGTGACCGTCGTAACAAGAAGCGTACTTTCCGTTCATTGTGGATTCAGCGTATCAACGCTGCTGCCCGTCTGGAGAACATGAGCTATTCAACACTCATGGGCGCTTTGCACAAGGCTGGTATCGAAATCAACCGTAAGGTGCTTGCTGACCTCGCTGTCAACAATCCTGAGGCGTTCAAGGCCATTGTTGAGAAAGTGAAATAAATAAGGAACAATGTTATGTTCCGCATAACTATAAAAGCCGCGATTGATGATCAATCGTGGCTTTTCTTTGCAGTTAACTTTACAACCTGAACGATTATGGCTATAGTAATAGGAATTGATGTAGGCATCAGTACCACCAAGATTGTGGGAATACGCAACGGCAAGGTGTTCTCGCCTATCAGAATCAAGGCCACCGACCCAGTGACATCGCTCTATGGTGCCTTTGGCAAGTATCTTTACGACAACAAGATCAAGCTGGAGGATGTGGAGCATGTGATGCTTACGGGAGTGGGAAGTGCATACATCGAAAAGCCCATCTATGGATTGCCCACCGACAAGGTGGAAGAATTTATCGCCAATGGTCTTGGTGCCCGCTATGAGTCGGGTCGCGACCGAATCATTGTGGTAAGCATGGGTACAGGTACATCGTTGGTAAAGTGTGATGGCGACGACATCTCGCACATTGGCGGTATCGGTATTGGTGGCGGCACCTTGCAAGGACTTGCCCGCCTGCTGCTCAAGACCGATGATATCAAACAGTTGTTGGATATGGCGCGCAAGGGCAATGTGGGCAACATTAACCTGCTTATCGGCGACATCAGTGCTCATCCGTTGCCGGGGCTGCCCATGGACGCAGTGGCTTCACTCTTTGGCAATGCCAGGGCCGACGCTTCAAGAGAAGACATCGCATTGGGATTGATATGGACCGTGTTGCAGTCAGCCGGACAAGCAGCTGTGCTTGCTTCATTGGGCAGCAACATCCGCGAATATGTGATGATAGGCAATCTCACCCTTTTGCCGCAATGCAAACAGGTGTTTCCTGCCATTGAGCGGTTGTTTGGTGTCAAGTTCATCATCTCAGAATATTCAGAGTATTGCACGGCCATTGGTGCCGCATTGTGTTATTTCAACAATAAATACAACTCGGCACCATTGGTGTGAGCATAGGCGTATGCTGACCGTCTGCACCCACCTACAGGCGCATGGAGAGTGATATTCTCTCGCGTTTGCGGTCAACATCCACCACACGCACATCGACATGCTGGTGTAGTTTCACCACTTGGGTAGGATCGCTCACATAGTGGTCGGCCAACTGTGAGACATGCACCAGACCGTCATGGTGGACACCGATATCCACAAAAGCACCAAAGTTGGTGATGTTGGTCACTATTCCTTTGAGCACCATGCCCACCTGCAGGTCGTCGATGGTGTGTACACGCTCGTCAAAGGCAAACTCTTCCAGTTGCTCACGAGGGTCTCTACCCGGTTTGTCAAGTTCGTTCATGATATCAGTGAGCGTGGGCATTCCCACCTTTTCGCTGATATAATGACTGAGGTTGATGCTTTGTCTTTTCTTTTTGTTGTTGATAAGTTCGCTGATGTCGCAACCGCAGTCCTTGGCCATGTGCTCCACAATGCTGTAGCTTTCGGGATGCACGGCAGTGTTGTCCAGAGGATGTTTGCCGTTGGGGATACGCAGAAATCCAGCACACTGCTGATAGGCTGCAGGTCCCAGACGTGGCACTTTGAGCAATTGTGAGCGTGTGGCAAAAGCTCCATGGATGGCACGGTATTCCACAATGTTCTGTGCCAGTGCAGGACCCAGTCCGCTGATGTAGGTGAGCAGGTGTTTGCTTGCTGTGTTGAGGTTTACGCCCACGGCATTGACACAGCGTTCAACCGTAAGGTCGAGTGCCCTTTTCAGTTTGGTCTGGTCCACATCATGCTGATACTGTCCGATGCCTATGCTCTTAGGGTCGATTTTCACCAGCTCTGCCAGCGGGTCCATCAGTCGGCGGCCTATGCTTACCGCACCACGCACGGTGACATCTTCATCAGGAAACTCTTCTCTGGCTGTTTTTGATGCCGAATACACCGATGCACCGTCTTCACTCACCATAAACACCTGCAATCCTTGCGGCAAGGTGAGCGACTTGATGAAACTTTCGGTTTCACGGCTTGCTGTACCGTTGCCTATGGCAATGGCCTCAATGCCATATTTGCGTATCATGTGCTCTGTGCTTGCTGCCGCTCGGGCACGGTCTTGACGTGGCGGATGAGGAAATATAGCCTCGTGGTGGAGCAGGTTGCCTTGCGCGTCGAGGCATACCACCTTGCAGCCTGTACGGAAACCTGGATCAACACCCATGACACGTTTTTGTCCTAATGGTGCAGAGAGCAGCAACTGCCCCAGGTTCTCGGTAAACACTTTGATGGCTTCCTCGTCGGCCTTCTCTTTGCTGAGCGCGGCAAATTCTGTTTCAATCGAAGGCTTGAGCAAGCGTTTATAGGCATCGTCAGCCGCCTCTGCCACCAATTGTGCGCTGGCATTGTGTCCATGCACAAAGAGTCGGCGCAGGCGTTCGCTGCAGTTGGTATCATCAGGAGATATACTCACCCTCAGTATACCGTCGGCCTCGCCACGTCTCATGGCCAACAGACGGTGGGAAGAACAGCGACGTAACGGTTCGGAGAAATCAAAGTAGTCGGAGTATTTGGCGGCCTCATCAGTGTCGGCCTTGCCTTTCACCACCTTGGAACAGATGACGGCCTCGCGCTTGAATGCGGCACGCATCAAGTTTCGAGAGCGTTCGTTTTCGCTGATGGTCTCGGCTATGATATCCTGTGCACCTTTCAGAGCCTCATCGGTGTCTTTGACCTCCCCCTTGACAAAGCGTTGTGCCGCACCGTGGGGATTGTTTTCACGTTGCATCATGAGGAGCATTGCCAGCGGTTCAAGTCCATGTTCTTTGGCCACTTGCGCCCTGGTGCGCCGTTTGGGCTTATAGGGCAGGTAAATGTCCTCAAGCACATTGGTGTCCCAACATTCGTCAATTCGCTTTTGCAGGGAGTCGGTCATCTTTCCCTGTTCACTGATGGTCTTGATGATGGTCTCCTTGCGTTTTGCGATATCTTTCAGTTTATCGTTCCATTCGCATATTTCTGCTATCTGCACCTCGTTGAGTCCACCGGTGCGTTCCTTGCGGTAACGGCTGATGAAAGGGATGGTGCATCCCTCGTCCAGCAGTTGCAGGGTATTGTCAACGTTGGTATCTTTCAGTTGCAGTGCCTTGGCTATGATGGCTGTAAATGTGTTCATTGTCGTTTCTGTTTGAATATTTGCGGATGCAAAAGTAATTCTTTTTCTTTGATTTCACGTTCCCAACAGTAGTTAAAGGTTAGTAAAAAAGGGTAATCTGTTTGATTGTCCATTGATTTTTGGCTATCTTTGTCATGTCAATCATTAACTCATGTAATAATCATCAATAAATAATTTCATTATGGTCACGACAATTATCGTTCTTCTTGTTGCAGCTGTGTTTTTCGCAATGGGCAAGGTGCGTTCCGACCTTGTAGCCCTGTGTGCCCTGTTGGCATTGATGATGTTTGGCATATTGTCACCTGCCGAGGCCTTGTCGGGCTTTTCCAATCCAGTAGTAATCATGATGGTTGGATTGTTTGTGGTTGGTGGTGCGATATTCCAGACAGGTCTGGCCAAGAAAATCAGTGGCAAGATGATGAATTTGGCAGGCAACAGCGAACTGAGACTGTTTTTGCTTGTCATGCTGGTTACTGCATTTATCGGTGCTTTTGTGAGCAACACGGGCACTGTGGCCTTGATGCTTCCTATCGTGGTGAGTCTTGCTGCAAGAGCAAGGATGAATGTGAGCCGGTTGCTCATCCCCTTGGCTTTTTCAAGTAGTTTGGGCGGTATGCTTACATTGATTGGTACGCCGCCCAACCTGGTCATTCAGGAAACCTTGGTTGAAGCTGGCTATGAGCCTTTGTCGTTTTTCTCGTTTGCTCCTGTGGGTGTTATCTGTATTGCAGTGGGTATGGTGGTGCTTTTGCCCTTGAGCCGGTGGTTCTTGGGAAAGAAATCCTCAAGCGACGGGCATGGCAGGCGCAAAAGCAAATCATTGCACGAACTGGTGCGAGAGTATCATCTGACAGACAATCTGGTGAGGGTAAAAGTCGATGCCGACTCGTTGGCGTGCGGAAAGACCGTGAGCGAACTGGATATCCATAATCGTTATGCACTGACGGTGTATGAGGTGCGCAGAGAGAAAACCATGCAAAGTGGATTGCTCAAAACGGTAAACCAACGCTTGGCAGGTCCGCAGACAGAATTGCAGTCGGGAGACATCATATATATAATAGGTGAGAAGGAGCAGACCTCGAAGTTTGTTTCTGATTATCGTCTTGCAGTGGTAGAGACACAAGAATCAGAGCCTGAGGAGGGTGGGGCACAGCTCGACTTTTATGACATCGGCATTGCCGAAATCGTGATGATGCCCACATCCAGATTGGTGAACAGGAAGTTGAAGGAGTCGGGATTCCGCTCAAAATACCACATCAACATTGTGGGTGTAAGGCGCAAGGGTCAGTATATCATGGACAATCTTGCCGAATTGCGGTTGCATGGTGGTGATGTATTGTTGGTACAGGGCACATGGGAAAACATCTCACGGCTCAACCGTGATGAGGAAGACTGGGTGGTATTGGGTCAGCCATTGGAAGAAGCCGAAAAAGTGACACTCGACTACAAGGCTCCGTTGGCGGCATGTATCATGTTACTGATGATAGCCCTCATGGTGTTCGACTTTATTCCTGTGGCTCCAGTCACGGCAGTTATGTTTGCCGGAGTGCTGATGGTGCTTTCTGGATGTTTCCGCAATGTGGAGGCGGCTTACAAAACCATCAATTGGGAGAGCATTGTGCTTATTGCAGCCATGTTACCCATGTCGGTGGCCTTAGAGAAGACGGGCGCTTCGGCATTGGTGTCACGCACCTTGGCAGAGAGTTTGGGCCATTATGGTCCGTATGCTTTGCTTGCGGGCATATATTTTTCCACCTCGTTGTTGACCCTGTTCATCAGCAACACGGCCACGGCGGTGCTCATGGCTCCAATAGCCTTGTCATCGGCGGTACAGATGGGGTTGAGTCCTTACCCCTTCCTCTTTGCTGTAACCCTGGGTGCCAGCATGTGTTTTGCCACACCGTTTTCTACACCGCCCAATGCTCTTGTGATGCAAGCCGGCAGATATACATTCATGGATTATGTAAAGGTGGGTCTTCCCCTACAAGTCATTGTGGGAATAGTCATGGTGTTTGCACTCCCCCTGCTCTTCGGCTTTTAGCCATTACCGTAATCCACCGACCCCTCTGAATTGCTGCCTGCTCCGTATGAGCCTCCAGGGTTGTTCATCTGACTCGACAATGGCACACCGTCCACGACGACAAGTGCTCCGTTGCCATTCATGTTCATCGACACATCACCGCGCAGATTAATCTTGGTGGACGACAATGGACCTCCAGCAGTGGATATATTTGGTCTTACAGTTGTACTCTGAGCTGCGGTACGGCAGTACTTAGCCCCAAGTACTACAGTACTCACACGGAAGTACTGTGGTACTCACACGGAAGTACTACAGTACTCATACGGAAGTACCACAACAAGAAATAAATTTGATGATGCTATCATAATTAAAGGATATGGCTTT
>SFEK01000061.1 GCA_004557285.1 Bacteroidales bacterium
GTTGTGGCACTCTCAAAATCAATCGTTAAAGTCTGGTCTTCCGCTAACGCCACATTACCACCCCCAATGCAAAAAATCATGCAGAGCATGAGGAGGAATTTCAAATTAAGTAATTGTTTTCTCATAATTAATGTTGTTTGAATAATTGTATGTACTATTTATCATGCTAAGCAAAAATCTGGTCGTCATGTGTTACGCTACACGATGCGGCCGATAATAACAGCAGGCAATGCCACAAGGGCATGCAATGAGCATCACGGGCGATGGCCGCCCGGCAAATATCCTGATTGATGACGCCTGAGTTAATTACGAGGCAGAGATTAATCACATGCAAAGTTACTATTTTATTCTAAATTTGCAAACTATGGATTGCAAAATATCGTTTTTTTTAGTATTTTTGCACCACAATTAGGAAAATAAAGACATAAATCAGTGAAATTACACGTTTTTAATCCCGAACACGACATGGCGCTGGCCTATCATCAACCCTACATCACGCTGCCCCATGCCATTCAGGAATTCAAGAACAACCTGTCCTTCATTCCTGCGCTGTGGGCATCATCGGGTGATGGTGTACTGGTGGAGGATGTTGCCTATGCCGTCAAGGCCCTGCATCGGCTTGGCTGCCCTCATGCCGATGTGCTGTTTGTCACGAGTGAAGCCCTCAGGTCGATGCTGTTCAGCGGTGTGTCGGCATGGGGTATGGACAAGTCACTTTGTACCATGCTCACCGATGCCGGTCTCGATGCACGACTGTTGCCCACAGACGGGCAATTGGAGCAATTGCGCCGGTTGTCGGGGCGTGCCACCTCCATGCAGCTGCTGCGCAAACTGCGTCAGGGCGTGGAACAGGCTACCGTGGGCGAGAGCCATGTCGTCACCGACATGCCATCGGTCAAGACATTGGGTGCGCTGTACGGCAACATGGTGGTGAAAGCCCCCTGGAGCAGCAGCGGTCGCGGCATACGCTATATATCAGCACCTGTCTGCCCCTCTGTCATGGGATGGATAGCCAATGTCATCAGAAACCAGGGATATGTCATGGTGGAGCCCTATTATAAAAAGGTAAGGGATTTTGCCATGGAGTTTAATGTGGGCAACGACGGGCAAGTGGCCTATCAAGGACTGTCGCTCTTCACCACGGCAAAAGGAGCATACCATGGCAACCTGCTCGCCACGGAGCACGACAAGGAGGAAATCATCAACCGATATATCTCCTCTCCCCTGCTCCATCATGTCAAGCAAGGGATTATGTGCATGATGGGCGAGATGCTTCAAGGACTATACCATGGGCCTTTTGGCGTGGATATGATGGTCGTGCAGGGCAACGACAGTCATAGCTATCTGCTGCATCCCTGTGTAGAAATCAACCTGCGACGCACCATGGGGCATGTGGCGTTGTCGCTTCCCGCTTCTGAACTGCTTCCTAAGCGCATCATGTATATTGACCACGACGTGAATTACCTGCTCAAGACAGCCAATGTGGAAAACTGCTTTGTCAAGACTTTATAAACATTACATCACTACTAAATCAATCATCAATAACATTAAATCATGAAAAGAAAGATTCTTTATCTGCTATTGGCTTTGCCCCTTGCGGCAAACGCACAATATCGCTCTGAAGTGTGGTGTCCCGACAATGGCGACGGCACTTACACCAACCCCGTAATCAACGCCGACTACAGCGACCCCGACGTGTGTGTGGTGGGCGACGACTATTACATGACAGCCAGTTCGTTCAACTGTATTCCTGGCTTGCCCATCCTTCATTCCAAGGATTTGGTCAACTGGCAGATTGTAGGGCATGCGCTCAACCGTCTCACCCCAGCCGAGGAGTTTGACAAGCCCTCGCATGGCAACGGCGTGTGGGCACCCAGCATCCGTTATCATGATGGCATGTTCTACATCTATTGGGGCGACCCCGACCAGGGCGTGTTCCGTGTCACCGCCACCAATCCCGCCGGGCCTTGGAGCGAGCCGTTGTGTGTCATTCCCGGCAAGGGCATGATTGACACCACACCCCTGTGGGATGACGACGGCCGTTGCTATCTTGTCAACGGATGGGCCAACAGCCGCTCACGCTTTGCTTCGGTACTTACGGTTAGAGAACTTGACAGCGAGGGCAGGCGTCCCATCAGCGACCCTGTCATCGTGTTCGACGGCAACGGCACCGAAAACCGTACCTGCGAAGGTCCCAAGTTCTACAAGCGCGACGGCTGGTACTGGATTATGTGTCCTGCCGGTGGAGTGCCCACAGGTTTCCAACTGGCCATGCGTGCCAAGAGTCCTTACGGACCTTACGAGAGCAAGGTGGTGCTGGCACAGGGAACAACCGCTGTCAATGGTCCGCACCAGGGCGGCTGGGTACACACCTCACAGGGCGAAGACTGGTTCTTGCATTTCCAAGACAAGGAATGTTATGGCCGCGTGGTGCACCTGCAGCCTGTCACATGGAAAGACAACTGGCCCGTGATGGGCAAGGTGCCGGCCAAGGGATATTGCGGTGAGCCGGTTATTACCTGGCGCAAGCCCAAGACGGGCGGCAACGTGCAGGTGGTCAACCCCGTGGAGAGCGACGAGTTCAACGAACCGCGACTTGGTCTGCAATGGCAATGGCACGCCAACTACGACCAGAAGTTTGGCATGCCCACCGCATTTGGCACCTACCGCATCTATACGCACAAGGTGAGCGAACAGTATGCCAATCTTTGGGAAGTGCCCAACCTGCTGCTACAGAAGACTCCCGCCGACAACTTCACCGCCACCACCCGTCTGCGTTTCACCTCAAAGGCCGACAACCAGGTGGGAGGACTGTTGGTGATGGGACTCGACTATTTTGCCCTGACACTCAAACGCGTTGGAGACAAGTTTCTGTTGCAGCTCGTCATCTGTAAGGCGGCAGACAAAGGCACCCCCGAGCAGGTCACTACCATTGCCACTCTCAACCCCACAGAGGTTGACAAGATTGACTATCAGCCGGGCATCCACGAAGACATTTGGCTGCGTGTGCGTGTGGCCGACGGCCAATGCCGCTTCTCCTACAGTACCAACGGCAAGAAATACCAGGATGCAGGACAAAGCTACACCATGAAAGAGGGCAAGTGGATTGGTGCCAAAGTAGGCCTTATGGCCATCGAACCTGCCGGAAAAACCAACCGCGGATGGATTGATGCCGACTGGTTCAGAATTACTAAATAATATTGAAGGCTTGAAAACAATGTTAGCAAAGAGCATATTTTCCTCTTTTTTTTCAACAAAATGAGGGAAATATTTGCTCTTTCCTAAGAAATTTGTTATTTTTGCATTTACTTTTTCGGCAACAATACCGAAATCAACCCTAAACCCAATCGACGATGAGACAACTGAAAATCACAAAGTCAATAACAAACCGCGATGGAGACTCTCTCGACAAGTATCTTCAGGAGATAGGCCATGAAGAACTCATCAGTGTGGATGAAGAAGTGGAGTTGGCTCAACGCATCCGGAAAGGCGACCGCAAGGCATTGGAGAAGCTCACCAAAGCCAATCTGCGTTTTGTGGTATCTGTGGCCAAGCAGTATCAGAACCAGGGCCTTAGCCTGCCCGACCTCATCAACGAGGGCAATGTGGGGCTCATCAAGGCAGCTGAGAAATTCGACGAAACCCGTGGTTTCAAGTTTATCTCTTATGCTGTTTGGTGGATCCGCCAGAGCATTCTTCAGGCCATCGCTGAACAGAGCCGCATTGTGCGTCTGCCCCTCAACCAGGTAGGTTCGGTGAACAAAATCAACCGCATGCTCAACAAATTTGAGCAGGAGCATGAGCGCCGCCCGAGCATCGACGAGATAGCCGACAAAATTGACATTCCGCAGGACAAGATAGAAGAAGCCATGAAGGTCAACGGCAAGCATGTGTCGATGGACGCCCCCTTTGCCGACGGCGAGGACAACAGTCTGCTCGATGTGCTGCCCAACCTCGATTCACCAATGGCCGACAAGACCTTGGTCATCGAGTCGCTACGTGAGGAAATCAACCGTGCCCTGCTTACCCTCAACGACCGGGAGCGCAACATCATCCAGGCATTCTTCGGCATCAACCAGCCTGAGATGACGCTTGAAGAGATTGGTGCGAAATATGGACTGACACGCGAACGTGTGCGCCAGATCAAGGAGAAGGCCATACGCCGCCTGCGCCATAGCACCAAGAACAAATTGCTCAAATCCTATCTCGGCCAATGATGACCGCCATCAACAATCATAAATAAAACAAGGTTTAATCCCATCAAAACATGAAATTGAAGACATGCCTAATGGTGTGCGCCGCTCTCTTTGCTATGATGATGCCGGCAGATACCATGGCCAAAAACAAGTGTGTGCCGAAGATCTACGCTTTCGGCTTTGCAGCATCTTTCAACGACTCAACTGTTTATTTCACTGAAATACATGAGGTTGACAGTGTCTGGATCAATGAGAAGAACAAGTTTCTACTCAATCGCAACGACTACTCCAACCAGCTGAAGGGCTATCTTGATGCCAAGGGGCTTACCCATCGCACCTGCATCATCAGTTATGAACTCAAACGCAAGGACCTGGAGAAACGCTATGAGAAAATGAAGGCCAAGTATCTGAAAAAGGGCAACTACAGTATAGAATACATCGAGCCTAAGGATTTCAGGTTTGAGGCTGTAGAATACACCGAAGAATAACAACTTCAATAAATATTTTTATGAACAAGACCCTGTTTGCAGGCATGTGGCTTCTGGCTTCAATGCCTGCTTTTTCGCCGACGACCTTACAGGTAAAAGTGTCCAACAACAGCAAAACACCCCGTAGCCAAGTGCCTGTGGTGGTGCAACTGGCCTCTACTGGAGTTGAGGTGAAGTCGGCTTTGGTCACACTTGGCGGCGAGGAAATTCCCTGCCAGATTGACGACCTCGACCAAGACGGTCGTGCCGATGAACTGTGTTTCATCGCCGATATAGGGAAAAAAGCCACCCTCTCCTATCAAGTGACGCTCTATGACAATGGCCATCCCCGCAGCTACACGCCACAGGTGTATGCCGAAATGATGCTCGTCAACCGTAAAATTAAGGAAACCAACAAGCAAGACCTGTATATATCTCATCTTGAAGTGGATAAAGGTGTCAACCCTTATTGGTCGCTCCATCATCATGGGGCAGCATTTGAAAACGACATGGTGGCCTACCGCATTTATTTTGACCACCGTCAGACCGTAGATATCTATGGCAAATACCGCAAGGGACTGGAACTGAAGGACACCCAGTTCTATCCCGACCAGCAACAGAAGCAGGCAGGCTATGGCGACGATGTGTTATGGGTAGGTTCCACGCTCGGCTTGGGCACTCTGCGCGGATGGGACGGAAAACAGCCCGTGATGCTTCAGGATGTGGAAAAGCGCAGTCAGCGTATTGTGGCACGAGGCCCACTGCGCACCATTGTCGAGGTAAAAGATATGGGATATGTTCCTGCTCCCGGGCTTCAGCCTGTGGATATGACTACCCGCTACACGCTCTATGCCGGCCAAAGAGCCTGCGATGTGGATGTAACGTTCAGTCGTCCGTTGGACAACACCTATACCTTCTGCACCGGCTTCATCAACGTGAAGCAATCCACCGAATTTTCTGACCATAAAGGGTTGCGTGGATGCTGGGGCACCGACTGGCCCGTGTCTGCCAAGGACAGTGTAGGGCACAAGCGTGAGACGGTGGGTCTGGGCATCTATATACCCGAAAAATTTGTGGTGAGCGAAGAGCCTGCCAATAAAGACAACTATGCCTTCACCGTAAGACCTGTTGATGGTCGCCTGCACTACAAAATCACTTTCTGTAGCGACAACGAGACCTTCGGCTACCACACCGACAAGGCATGGTATGCTTTTCTTGAATCATGGAAGAAAGAAATCATTCAATCGATAACCGTCAGTCAATAAGACGGTTATCGATATTCTTGTAAGTATTTATTTACCATGCCTCACGGTATTTCCCCTCGTCTTTGTCCTTGAGCATACTCAAATAAGAGGAATACCTGCTTTCAGCGATATAATGTTTCTCGAGCGCCTGCCTCACGGCACAACCGGGCTCGTGAGTGTGTGTGCAGTTGCTGAAACGGCAGTCTTTCGAGAATTGAAAAATTTCCTTGAAATAACTGCATATCTCCTCGGGCTCCATATCAAAAGAGCCAAATCCCTTGATGCCCGGTGTGTCGATCACCCAACCGCCGTTGGGCAGCGGAAGCATCTCGCTGAATGTGGTGGTGTGCATTCCCGTGTTGTGTGCATCGCTGATTTCTGCCGTACGCAGATTCACACCCGGCAGCAACAGATTAAGCAAAGTGCTTTTGCCCACTCCGCTGTTTCCGCTGAACAGAGTTGTCTTGCCTTCAAGCAAGGGCAGCAACATACCGGCATGGGCAGGGTCGAGTGCCGACAGCTGCACACATTTGTAACCTATTTGACTATATAGATCGGTCATCATCTGCTGGAGCCTCCGTTCATCCTCATCAAGCAGGTCGGTTTTGTTGAACACCAACAATACCGGTATGCTGTAGGCCTCGGCCGAAGCCAAGAAACGGTCGATGAAAGTGGTGCTCGTCTGGGGATGGTTGACAGTCACCACAAGACAAGCCTGGTCAACGTTTGCTGCCAGGATATGGCTCTGTTTCGACAGGTTAGCCGCCTTTCTTATCACATAGTTTTTCCTCTCGCGGATATTGGTGATAAATGCCGTGCCTTCCTGGGTAGGCACGATATCCACCAAGTCGCCCACCGCCACGGGATTGGTGCTGCGGATTCCCTTCAGACGAAAATTGCCTTTGATTTTGCAGTCAATGCTTTTTCCCTCGTCAGTAAGCACCACATACCAGCTTCCCGTGTTCTTCACCACAACGCCGTGCATCATGATATAATCGTAATTACAAATGAGCAATCAGACGGTCATGATTTCCTTGTGCTTGGCAGCCAGCAAGTCGTCGATCTTCTTGATGTATTTGTCGTGTATTTTCTGCAGTTCAGCCTCAGCGTCCTTCTCGTTGTCTTCAGACAGACCGTCCTTGATGGCTTTCTTCAGCTTGTCTTTCACGCCTCCGCGCACGTTGCGCACCTCCACCTTGGCCTTTTCACCGATTTTATTACATTGCTTGGCCAGTTCCTTGCGTCGTTCCTCAGTAGGCTGCGGAATACCGAGCCTGATCACCTCACCGTTGTTTTCGGGTGTTATGCCCACATCAGAGTCCATGATGGCTTTTTCAATGTCTCTGATGGCCTTCTTGTCCCAAGGCCTGATGGCGATGGTCCTTGCATCGGGAGCCGACACATTGGCCACCTGGTTGAGGGGCACCATTGAGCCGTAGCTGTTGACACGTATGCCGTCGAGTATGGCCACGTTGGCACGACCTGCGCGTATGCGGGCCAGCTGTTCGTCAAGAAACATGGCGGCCATTTCCATTCTTTCTTCGCTTTCGCTTAATGTCTGTTTTACGTCAATCATAATATGTATTTTTGGTTTTGGTGCTACAAAGATACTGTTAAAAATGAAATTTGCATCACCTTTGTGAAATATTTTTTCTATATGGGGTGAATTTTGTCAGCTTTTATGCGTTATTCCATGGCTTTCTGTACCATATTGGTGAGTTGCACAAACTCTTGCACCGATAGTTGCTCTGGCCTTCTGGTCATCATCTCCTGCGCAAAAAAATCAGGTTCCGGCATGTTTCCTGCGTTGAAGATTTGCCTGAGTGACACCCTGAGCATCTTTCTCCGCTGGTTGAACACCGCCTTCACCACACGTCTCATCAGCGTCCAGTCGCACCCTAAGTCGTCCACACCGTTACGCCTCATGCGTATCACGGCACTTTTCACCTTTGGCGGCGGGTTGAACACATGTTCATCTACGGTGAAGAGATATTCCACATCATACCATGCCTGTATCATGACCGACAATATGCCGTAAGCCTTGCAACCCGGGGCGGCTGCAATGCGCTGTGCCACCTCTCGTTGTATCATGCCCGTGCAACAGGGAATGAGGTCTTTGTTGTCGAGCATTTTGAAGAATATCTGTGAGGAGATGTCGTAGGGATAGTTGCCCGTGAGCACAAACTGCTGCCCGCCGAACACCTCGTCGAGGTCCATGCGCAGGAAATCTCCGCTGATGATGTTGTCTCTGAGTCGTGGCAAGTGCTCGTTGAGCCACGCCACGCTTTCGCGGTCAATTTCCACCACCTTGAGCGGCCTGGGCTTATCCACGAGAAATTGTGTCATCACGCCCATGCCCGGGCCAACTTCCAGTACGGGCAATTCGGGACAGGCATCCACTGTGTCGGCTATGGCCTTGGCCACCCCGAGGTCGGTCAAGAAGTGCTGTCCAAGTTTTTTCTTGGGCCTTACCTGTTTCATCATTATATCCACATCATTAGTATTGGGTCATTAATTAGTAAATCCTTTTCGATTTGTATTGCAAAAGTAATCACATTTTTTCATATTTCCAAAACATTATGCTTGAAATCCGCATGTGACCGCCAATGAAACAACAAAAACATGGCAAAAATGATATTGTTGCTTTAATTTTCGCATTTTTTTGACAGCACATGCAATATTTTTATTACTTTTGCACTTGACGAAGCCTGGACAGGCTGAAAGACACAAACGGAAAACGGATACTAAAACAGTAAACAAATACATTTTTATGACAATGAAAACGGAAAAACGTTACCACGGCGTGGTAGTTCCTATGGTTACACCCGTAACCCGCGAAGGCGACATCGATGTGCCTGCAGTTGAAAGAATCGTGGCCAACATGGCTGAACATGGTGTTTCACCCCTCATCATGGGCACAACCGGCGAGGGCAACTCTGTTTCCACTCGACAGGGAGTGATGATGATTGAGGCTGCCAAGCGTGTGGGTGGCGACAGGATTACGGTGTATGCCGGACTGGCCGGCAACTGCATCGAGGAGCAGAAATTGGCTGCAAGGCAGTTTGAAGCAGCCGGAGTGGACGTAATAGCCGCAACCCTGCCCTGCTACTATGCACTCACACCCGAACAGATGTATGAGTATTACAAAGACATGGCCGAATTTCTCACCGTGCCCCTCATGCTCTACAACATCACCATTACCACACACATGAGCATCCCGCTGGATATCATCGAAAGGCTGAGCCATCACCTGAATATCGTGGGACTGAAAGACTCTGAAAACAATGTGCCCCGATTGCAGGAAGCTCTAAAGCTGTTTGCCGACCGTGAAGATTTCTCCTATTTCTGCGGATGTGCAGCCAACTCGGCAGTTGCCTTGAAGCATGGAGCCGATGGCATTGTGCCCAGTGTGGGCAACTATCTGCCCAAGATGTACCAAGACCTGTATGAGGCAGGCGTGAAGGGCGACGAGGCCAAGGCCGAAGAGTTGCAGCAACTGACCATCGAGATTGGTAAAATCAACACCACAGGACTCACGCTGGGACAGTCGCTGGCTGGACTCAAGGTGATTATGGCTGAGGCCGGACTGTGCCAACCCTACATGCTGCCGCCTCTCTCCATGCTCGATGAGGAAACAACCAACCGCATCAAGGAACAGGCCGCCGATGTGCTGAAAAAATACATTTAATTGAAGTAAACGGAATTTAGTAATATCATCTTATATCATCTATACCATGATACATACCACTTTACATTGGATAGACAGTGTGATTCTTGTCATCTCCATCCTGGCCGCCGTCGTGGTGGGTGTGTATTTCTCGAAGAAACAGAAATCTACCAATGCCTATTTTGCCGCCAGCGGCAATATTCCAGCATGGGCGGTGGGCATGTCGATGTTTGCCACCATCATCAGTAGCGTCACCTTCCTGGCTTATCCCGGTGCTGCCTATGGCGGCAACTGGATCCTGTTGGTGCAGGGCTTGATGGTACCTGTGGTGCTGCTGGGCCTTATCGGCTTCATCGTGCCGCTCTATCGCAAGGTCATCAAATTGAGCACCTACGAGTATTTTGAACGTCGTTTCGGCGCGTTTGCCCGCTTCTACAGTTCGGTGGCGTTTATCCTCGAAAACTTTTCGAAGATGGGTGCCGTGCTCTATCTCATGGGTCTGGCCATGGCCATGTTCACTGGTGGCATGGACATCACCACCATCATCATTGCCGTGGGCGTGGTCATCATCCTGCTGACTTATCTCGGCGGTATGGAGGCCATCATCTGGATGGATGTGGTGCAGGGATTCCTGCTGATTTTCGGTGGAGTGGTGACCATCATCATGCTGTTCTGCCTCACTGAGGGAGGTCCTGCCACCATATTCAGCGTAGCAGCAGAATTTGACAAGATCGACTTTGGTCCCTATACGCTCGATTTGGTCAACACCACCTTCTTGGTGATGGTGCTCAACGGTATATTCTATGCCGTGCAGAAATATGGCACCGACCAGAGCATCGTGCAGCGTTATCTCACGGCACGCGATGACCGCAGCGCCAAGAAAGCCTCCTACCTGGGTGTGCTGATGAGCGTTCCGGCATGGGCATTGTTCATGTTTGTGGGCACCTGCCTTTTCGTGTATTACCACCTCAACGCAGGTGTGTTGCCCGAGGGTATCAAGGATGATGAGGTGTTCCCCTTCTTCATCGCCACCAAGATGCCTGTGGGCATCACCGGACTTATCGTGGCCGCCCTTGCAGCAGGTGCCATATCGAGTATCGACAGCAGCATCAACTGCATATCGGCCTGCGTGGTAGAAGACTATTATTCTCGCCTGCGCCCCAATGCTTCTGACAAGGCCAAGCTGTGGGTGGGCAAAATCAGTGTGCTTGTGGTTGGCATTGGCAGCATTCTCGTGGCCCTGCTTTATGTGTCGTGGGGCGGACAGGGAGTGCTCGGCTCGCTCTTCGGCCTGTATGCCATCATCTCGGCAGGCATTGTAGGTATATTCCTGTTGGGACTGTTCAGTCGCCGTGCCAACTGGCAAGGACTTTACATCGGCATTGCCTTTGCGGTGCTGTTTACCGCCTACGCCGTATTGACCTCGAAACCGTTTGACATGGGCAACGGTGAAAGCCGACTCCTCATCGACCTGGGCGAGTGGAACTTCACACACTCTACCTACATGTTGGGTGTGTATAGTCACCTCATCGTGCTTGTGGTGGGCTATTTAGCCAGTTTGCTGTTCAAGACACCGCTGGCTGACAAAGACCTCACCATCTACGGCTATCTGGAGGAACGCAAGAGAGAGAAAAACGGTAAGTGATATCTATATTAAGGTGGGTTCTATTAATTAGCTTTGTCAGATTTTTGAATTTTATTTGAGGGCAGATTGTCAGGAT
>SFEK01000062.1 GCA_004557285.1 Bacteroidales bacterium
TGAATCTTGACTATCTGATGAGCATCAACACCTATGATGACTTGTATGGCGTATATTGGAGCAACAGAAATCTTGACCTGAGCTATATCCTGCTCGACTGGCAGTATCGTGCATTCTGTGCAGCCAGTTATTTCTACCGTCCGTTGTATTGGTCTGCCGGTGTATGGCACTTTGCCGTTTATTCCCACTATCCCCGCCGCAACCACTTCTACTTCCACCGTCCTACGGTGTATGTAAGCTATCGTGGTGGGCACAGTTGTCACCACAATGGTGGGCGCAGCTGGTACAAGGGACGTAGATACAACCACAACGACATCTCCAGGGGCGGTGGCATGAAAGACCGTTACGACCGTGGCGACTATAAACAGAACAACAACCGTGGCAATGGTTACAATGATCGTGGCACCGGCGGCAGAGACAACAACCGTGGCAATGGTTACAATGATCGTGGCAACGGCGGCAGAGACAACAACCGTGGCACAGTGCCCTCGTCGCAGACAGTCAATAGAGGTAGAACACTGAGCCCCCAGAATACGGTGGGTGGCAACAGAACAGTGCAGCGTGTAAACCGTGAAAGCAGCACTCGCACAACGGTAAGGCGGCCTTCAACTCCTGTCACCTCGACCCCGTCGAGCATGGGCACACCGTTCAAAAGAAACAACGAGTCGGCCCGTCCGAGCAACACCTTTACCCCTAAGACGAGCGCTCCACAGCGGGTGAGCAGGAGCAGTTCTCCACAACGTTCGTCAGGCAGTGGTTCAAGCCGTGGCGGTTCGGTAAGGTCAAACGGCGGCGGTTCCACCCATAGTGGCGGTGGCAGTTTCGGCGGAAGAAGATAGTGTTATAGCGTCAGGATGCGTAATTCTGCATTCTTCATCGGTGCAATGTCTTTCATCTCTTTGTCGTAATACACCGATTGTATGGCTTTGTTGATGATGCCGTGGCCCACAGCCAGCACCTTCTTGCCAGAATAATGTGTCCTGATGAAATCCAGAAAACGGGTGGCCCTGAGCTTCAAGTCTTGTGTAGATTCGATGTCTTGGGGCCATTCTGCATGTTTCAGGTCAGGAAGGTATTTTCCTGTAAAACTGCCCCAGTCGCGTTCGCGCAGCAGCGGAGTGGTTGTTACCTCTTGTCCGTGTGTCGTGGCAACAATCGAGCAAGTGTCTTTGGCGCGTTGCAGGTCGCTGGAAACAAATGCATCAAAATAAGTGCATCCCAATTGCATGGCCAGGTTGCGGGCTTGTGCTCTACCCAAATCGTTGAGTCGTCCTGGTGTCTGCCCTTGCATGATGTGGTTGGCGTTGTCAACCGTTTCACCGTGTCGTGCCAAATACAATATGGTCTTTGCTGTTATCATCTTTTTTTGTCCTGTTATATTGATGTTTTTAGGCAGAAATCTGTAGTCTCCACCTGTAATGTGCTGCAAAGGTACATCATTTTTTCGAATAGTGATGATATTTTTTGGTAGTTAGGGATTTTTGCGTTACTTTTACAGAGCGATAAGCGCTATTTGGTATCAAATGTACATTGTTGAAGATTATTTTTTAAAAAGAATATTGTTATGAAAGTATTGCAAAGCTCTGTGTTTCGTGCCTTGTGTGCCATAGTCACGGGAATATTGCTTGTCAATAATCCTGACAGCACCGTGCGTGGCATCACGATAGCCATAGGTGCGATGTTTCTGGTATCGGGAGCCATATCCTGTGCCACCTATTTCAGTGCCCTTAACCACGCCAAGGATGTAGAGGTGTATGATGACAAAGGTCGTTTGCTCTCGCCGGTGAAACCCATATTCCCCATTGTGGGTATTGGTTGTGTGCTGCTGGGCGTGATATTGATGGTTATGCCCAGTGTCTTTGTCACCTCGCTGATGTATGTGCTTGGTGCAGTGCTGGTGCTTGGTGCCATCAATCAGTTTGTAAATCTTGTCACTGTCAAGAAGATAGCCCGCATTCCGTTTTGGTTTTGGGTGTGTCCGTCGTTGATATTGCTTACAGGGCTTTGGGTGATCATCAAGCCCATGGAGACGGCTTCGTTGCCCATGCTCATTTTGGGATGGTGCCTGATGTTCTACGGTGTGACCGAATGTGTGAATGCCTTCAAAATTCACCGTGAGAAGAAAAAATATCTCATGGACCACCAGTAGCATGATGCGCTGAATGTCCATGAGACAATGGTCAACGGCCGGCCGTCAGCCTTTTACGCTGTCAGCCAGTCGTTCGATGTATTTGCACAGGATGTCGATGCCTGTACGGTTTTCACCCCCTTGGGGGATGATGATGTCTGCATATTTCTTGGTCGGTTCTATAAACTGTTCGTGCATGGGCTTGAGCACCTCAAGATAGCGGTTGATGACCATGTCAACTGTTCTTCCACGTTCCACCACATCGCGCTGGATGTTTCGGATAAGCCGTTCGTCGGAGTCGGTATCCACAAACACTTTCAGGTCCATCATGTCGCGCAGCTTTTTGTTGAGCAGTGTCATGATGCCCTCGATGATGATGACCGGTTTGGGTTCTATGTGTATGGTTTCGGGTAGCCGGTTGCATTTAAGATACGAGTAGGTGGGTTGTTCGATGGCTATCCCATGTCTCAGTTCGTTGACCTGTTTCACCAGCAGTTTCCAGTCGAATGCATCAGGATGGTCAAAGTTGATGGCATGGCGTTCTTCCTCTGTCATGGATGATGTGTCGTTGTAATATGAATCCAATGGCACAACCACTGCACAGTGAGGGGGCAACGCCTCTGCAATTTTTCTGACGACGGTGGTCTTGCCCGAACCTGTTCCGCCTGCAATGCCTATTATTGTCATAATATCTTTGGTTTTGTAGTAAGATTATCTTGTTTTGGTCAGATACACCACCACGGGCAAGTGGTCGCTGTAGCCGTCGAGCCATTTGCCGCCGGCAAAGGTGCGCATGGGAGTTCCCTTGTATTTGCCCTCGCCGTTGAGCAGGTAGTCGCGGCGGAATATCTGGTTTTTCATGAATGTCAGTCCCTTTTGTCTTTTCTTGTCTTTGTGGTTGAGCATGTTGGGCGAGAGTACAATCTGGTCGAACAGGTTCCATGCACCTTTATACGACAGTGTGCCCACACCTTCTTTGGTCAGCGTGTTGTACCATGGGTTGTACATGTCGCCGTCGTTGACATCCTGCATGTTGGGCAGGGCACGCAGCACTTCAAGCATGCTCTTGTTGGTGGGGTCGTCGTTCATGTCGCCCATAATCATGACCTTTGTCTTGGGATGGCAAGCCAGCAGCGAGTCTTTGATTTCCTTCACCTGCAGTGCTGCACGTTCACGGTAGGGCGAATCAGAGAATCGACTTGGCCAGTGGCACACGATGATGGTGACGGGCTGTTTGGCCAGCACTCCTTCCACAGTAAGAAAGCCGCGGGTCTTGAAAGC
The DNA here is from genome assembly GCA_004557285.1 of Bacteroidales bacterium. Lineage (GTDB taxonomy): Bacteria > Bacteroidota > Bacteroidia > Bacteroidales > Bacteroidaceae > Prevotella. The sequence goes on from SFEK01000062.1 coordinate 3,410, forward strand.
ACTGTCTTTGGGCCATTCAGGCTTATAGGGCAACAATGTTGCACGTTGAACCTTGAACAATTTGGGGTTGTAAAGCAAGGCACAGTCGATGCCTCTTTTGTCGGGACCCTCAATATGCACATATTGATAATTGCGTGAGCGCAAAGGCTGTTGTGCCACAAGGTCGGTCAGCACCCTGTCGTTTTCCACTTCTGCCAAGCCTATCACGGCACATCCCACCTCGGGCAGGAGGTCGGTTCCCATGTCGGCCAGCACTTTAGACATGTTAGCCAGTTTGTGTGCATATCTTGTTGCCGTCCATTGGTAAGAACCATCGGGCATGAAGTCGTTGTCGCGCTTGCCTTCGTCGTGGCAAGTGTCAAAAAGGTTTTCCAGATTATAGAAGCCAATACCATAGATGGCAGGTTGTTTCTTGGCATTGACGCCCACAGCCGTGATGAGCAACAACAGTGTAAAGAAATGTCTTATGGTTTTCATACAAAGTCAATTTTTTGCAAAAATAGGAAAAAAAACTGAGCCTTGCAAACCTTTTTTGAGTTAAAAATCCATATTTTCATCTGTGTTGTATCATTAGTTCAACATAAATGCTTAATTTTGCACGCTATTTCAAAAAAATATGAGAACCTTACTGCTTTTCATTATTATATATATAGGTATGGCATTACCCATAAACGCCGATGTCGTTGATGACGATGTCAGGCACACTGATGGTGTGGAATATGCTGTTTCCACCCAGCTTTCGGTGTCTGATGGCGACAACACGCCGTTTTGGCTCAATGCCAACAAATATGGTCTCAGTTCGTTGCACGCCACCAACGGATATGTGCGTGTATCTTTGGCACGCCCCTTGGCCAATGATTCGGCCAAGCGTTGTGCGTGGGGAGCCATGGTGGACGTGGCTGCTGCGTTCAACTACACCAGCAATTTTGTTGTGCAGCAGGCTTATGTTGAAGGCCGCTGGAACAAGGGTGTGCTTACCCTGGGCAGCAAGGAATATCCCATGGAACTGAAAAACCAGCAGTTGAGCACCGGTTCGCAAACTTTGGGCATCAACGCAAGGCCGGTGCCGCAGGCAAGGTTGGCCCTGCCAGATTATTGGGTGGTGCCCGGAACCAAGGGCTGGATCAGCGTGAAGGGACATATAGCCTATGGCAAGACTACAGACGAAGGATGGCAGAAGGATTTCACCATGCAGAAGTCGAGATTTACCGAGGATGTGCTCTATCACAGCAAGGCCGGTTACCTGAAGATTGGCAACACTCGCCAACCCTCGCATGTGTCGCTGGTTGTGGGACTGGAAATGGCCTCGCAGTTTGCGGGCTCTTCGTATGTGTTGGCCGACGATGGCCACACTATTGTAAAACTGGAGAACGACAGGGGGCTTGATGCTTTTTTGTCTGCCTTGGTGCCCGGCGGTGCAGATACCAGTGAGAAAATTTATCAGAATGCCAACGGAAATGTGCTGGGCAGTTGGGTGGCACGGCTTGACCTGGATTACAAGTCATGGAACCTGGGTATTTATGCCGACCATTTTTTCGAGGACCACTCGTCCATGTTCTTCCTCGACTACGACGGCTACGGCACAGGCGACCAATGGAATGAAAAGTGTGACAACCGCTATCTGAGATACCAGCTGAAGGACATCATGCTCGGCGCAGAACTCACGCTGAAAAAGGTGGGGTGGATTGAAACCATCGTGGCGGAATATATCTATACCAAATACCAGAGCGGTCCGATTTATCATGACCATACCCAGCACATGCCCGACCATATCGGCGGCATCGACAATTATTATAACCATCATCTGTTTACGGGCTGGCAGCATTGGGGGCAGAGCATGGGCAATCCGCTCTATACCTCTCCTTTATATAATGATGACGGTATGATCACCTTCAAGAACAACCGCTTTGTGGCCTGGCATCTGGGATTGTCGGGGCATCCCACAAAAAGCATTGACTATAGGGTGCTTGCCACATGGCAGAAGGGCTATGGCACCTACAAACAGCCATATCCCGATCCCCAAAAAGGCTTTTATTTCTTGGGCGAAGCCGGTTGTCGCTTGCCACAAGGCTGGCGTGTCTCCGGAGCAGTGGGCATTGACCGTGGTCGGCTGACGGGTGACAACTTCGGTGTGCAGCTGACGGTGGCCAAAGCGGGCGTGATTACAAAAAAGAACAGCAGAAAATGAAGAAATGGATATTTGTGCTTCTGGCGATGATGCTTGTTTCATCGTGTGATATGGAAACTTCTGACAATGGCGACTTTGATGGCTATTGGCAGTTGGCTTCGGTAGATACCTTGGCTACAGGGGGGCATACCGACATGCGTGATTCGCTGATATTCTGGTCGGTGCAGAAGCGGGTGCTTGAAACAAGAGACAATCGTGGCGTTCGCCCCAATGTCATGTTCCGCTTTGAGCGCACAGCGTCAAGTCTTGTCCTTTCAGATCCCATCATCGACAACAGGGAAGTTTCCGATATACCTGTAACCGACTATTCTATTCTTGAGCCATACGGCATATTCGACATTCCCGAAACCTTTAAGGTGTTGTCGTTGAGCAGTGGTGCCATGCAACTGGAGAACAAACAGTTGCGTTTCAGCTTCCGCAAATATTAGATTTGTCTGTATTGTATTTGTCATATCGTAAGCATTTTTGCAGATTTGCTTACCTGTTGATTTTTCTTGACGCTCTATAACTGCGTTTTTTTCAAAAGAAAAATTCTCTTTCGGATATACGGCAAAAAACAACCGTGTAAAATCATGTCAGCAAGACATGTGGCATCATGATAGCACATCCATTCGTTGAGTGAATAGGGCATTCACTCGTCGTCATGATGTCAATAGTCAAATGAAGTGCATTTTCGGGGGCATCATCAGTGAAAAACAGTCATGAAAACCCCCGTCAGCCTATTCTCTTTGCCAAATTTTCCTGATACTTTTTCAAATGTCAAAAAGATAGGATTAAGGTTGATTTGCTTGCTATTTGGTTAACAGGAGAAGGAAAAACACCGTTGGTAACCCCGAGAAAACGAAGTGGCTGCCAACGGTGTCTTTATCAAAGGATTTATTGTTTCTTGTCTAATATCTCATAGACCGAATTCTTGCTGACAAATTCAGGAACCATGACTTTCATTTGCTTGACAATGGCCATGCTGTCGCAGCTGTGGCATATTGATGCCAAACAAGAAATCTGTTGATCAACCTCGCTGTAGTCGCATTGACGCACTTTGGCAATGCGTATTTGTTCATGGAACGAAGGAATGGTGGTTTCGGCAGAGCTCAACACCTCTTCGTACAACTTCTCACCAGGACGCAGACCTGTATATTTGATTTTGACATTGGTTGCACCGCTCAGCTTGATCATTCGTTCAGCCAAATCAGCAATCTTGACCGGATTGCCCATGTCGAAGACAAAGATTTCACCACCATGGCCTTTGACTCCAGCTTCGAGCACCAGGCGACAAGCCTCGGGTATCAACATGAAATAACGGATGATGTCGGGGTGGGTGACGGTGACCGGACCACCCTTCTTGATCTGTTCGCGGAACAGAGGTATCACTGAACCGTTTGAGCCCAGCACATTGCCGAATCTGGTCGTCACAAATTGTGTCTCGCCTTTGACACGACCACTCTTGATGGCAGAATCAAGACTTTGTACATACATCTCGCAGATGCGTTTTGAACAACCCATGACATTGGTGGGATTCACCGCCTTGTCGGTGGAAATCATGACGAATTTCTTTACGCCATATTTCACAGAGAGGTCGGCGATGTTCTTGGTTCCCAGAATGTTGTTGCGCACACTTTCCGAAGGGTTGTCTTCCATCATGGGCACATGCTTGTAGGCCGCTGCATGGAACACATAGTCGGGATGATGTTGCTTGAAGAGTTGCTCCATGTGGTCCTGGCAACAGATGCTGGCCACGATGGTTTGGCATTTCACATGGGGCCATCTGTCGGCCATCATCAGGCGAATGTCGTGTTGTGGTGTTTCGGCCTGGTCGATCAATACAAGGCATTGGGGATTGAATGAGGCAATCTGGCGTACCATTTCGCTGCCGATGCTACCTGCCGAGCCTGTGATGAGGATAGTCTTGTTGCTCAGTTCATGGGCAATGGCTTCAATGTCGATGGTGATCTGCTTACGGGGCAACAGGTCTTCTACCTCCACCTCGTGAATGGTTTTGGTGTGGTCAACCGGACTCACGCCATCCCATTCGGTTTCTTCGTGCATCATGAAGAGTTTGATGCCATTGTCTGTCAGTTTGTTGATGAACTGCTGGTCGGCACAGAAATCCACTGCTGCGTGGGGTGAGACGATGATGCCGCTGATGTCGTCATGTTTCATGCGGCGTATCAGTTGGTCTTCGGCATTGTAAACGGGCATACCTACAAGATAATTGGCTGTCTTCTCTGGTTTGGGCGAAATGAAGCCCTTGAGGATGTATTTGGAGGGATGCTGGTTGCGTATGCTCTTGGCAATGCTGACGCTCAGTGCCTTTGTGCCGTAAATATACACGCTCCGGGCATTGACACTCACATCCACCACATCAAAAAGGGTCTTGACCAACACCCTCACTGCCCACATGGCTAGTGTGCCGAAACAAAAGGCAAACAATGTGATGCGCAATCCGGGGAATATGGTGTTCTCGTTGTCGATGAACAACAGCCGCAGTGCGATGACACACAGCGTTCCGATGACATTGGCAATGGCGATATGGTAAAGGTCAACAAACGAGGAGTAGCGGATGACATTGGAATAGGTGTGCAGCATCTTGAAGCCAACAAGGTAGAAGACCATACATGAGAGCACACAACCTAACTTCTGCCAAAAATAATCCACCAATTCTTCGCCTCCTAAAAAACAGTAATAGCCGAAGAGATAGAAGAATACCAAAATGAGGCAGTCGGATGCAAGAATACACCAGTAGGGTAGTGCATTGCGACTGAAATACCAGTTGAAAAACTTATGTACGATTAACATAGCCTTTAGAATATCTTAAATAAAGTGTTGAAGATGATCTTGATGTCGCCCATGAACGACTGATGGCGTATATACTCCAAGTTGATGGCCAACTTGTCGGGCATAATCACATCTATATAGTAAGTGTCGGGATCATCGACCTGACTCAACAGTTCGTTCTCATTGCGATACTTGATGGATGCCAGGTCGGTGATGCCAGGACGCACCTGAAACACCTTTCGTTGTTCTTCTGAATACAAATCCACATACTTGCGCACCTCTGGGCGTGGCCCCACGATAGACATGTCACCCAAGAACACATTGATAAGCTGGGGCAGTTCGTCGATTTTGTAGCGGCGGATGAAATACCCGGAACGGGTAATGCGTGGGTCTCTTTCGCCCACCGTAATTTGACGTCCTTTGTCACTGCCCACTCGCATCGATCTGAACTTGAATATCCTGAAGTCACGCCCATATCTGCCCACTCTTGTCTGGCGGTAGAACACCGGGCCACGGGAGTCGAGCTTGATCCATATTGCCATGACGACAAAGACAGGCGCAAGGCAGAGCAGGCCTATGCCGCTGGATACGATGTCGAACAGTCTTTTAGCCATTTTTCAGGATATCGGTAAGGTTGTCAATGACATACTGCACATCCTCGTTGCTGAGACGGGTATGCAGGGGCAGGGTGAGTGCGTTGTGGAACATGTCGTAGGCATTGGGATAGTCTTTGATGTCGAATCCCATATTCTTGTAGGCACTCAACAACGGCAACGGCTTGTAATGCACATTGCAGGCAATGCCACGCTCTGCCATCTCATTGATTACCCTGTTGCGGTAGTCGGCGTCATGCCCCTTCAGGCGTATGATATACAGGTGTCCGCTGGATGCAAAATCCTCTCCATAGTGTTCCATGGTGCCTATGCCGAGTGGCTTGAGTGCCCTGTCGTATTGTGCGATGATTTCCCTTCTTCTCTGCAGCAGTTGGGGATAACGGTCGTATTGCACCAGTCCGATGGCTGCCATGATATCAGTCATGTTGCATTTATACAATGGGGCCACGATGTCATACTCCCATGAGCCAAGCTGGGTTTTGGCTAAGGCATCTTTGCTCTGGCCGTGGAGCGACAAGAGCATGAACTGCTTGTAGATGTATTCGTTGTCGATGCCCGGAATGTCTCTCCATGTCAGTGCTCCACCTTCTGCCGTGGTGAAATTCTTCACGGCATGGAACGAGAACGAGGTGAAATCGGCAATCTCGCCACACATCTTGCCTCCTCTCATGGCACCAAGGGCATGAGCTGCATCACACATCACCGCCACCCTTCCGATGGCTCTCTGAATGTCGTTGGCAGGAACGAACAAGGAACGCTTGCGTTCTACAGCCTCAAATATCCTGTCGTAGTTGCAGACAATGCCGCCCAAGTCAACCGGAACGACCACCTTGGTACGTTCGGTGATGGCCGCCTCCATCTTGTCGTAGTCCATCTCCAGACTATCGGGCTGTGTGTCGATGATTTTGAGGGTGGCACCCACATGCACCACCACACTGGCGGTGGCTGTATAAGTGTAGGCCGTGGTAATGACCTCATCCCCGGGGCCTACACCAAGCAGTCTTAAGATGCTTTCCATGCACGATGTGGCAGAATTAAGACACACCGCACGGTTGGTGTGGCACAGGGTGGCGATTTTCTTTTCCAGTTCTTTGGTGCGTGGACCGGTGGTAATCCATCCTGAACGCAATACTTCTGCTACAAGATTAATCTCAGCCTCTGTGATGTCGGGGGGAGAAAACGGGATATTTCGTCTGTTTGTCATTTTTCTTCAGTTTTAATATAACACATTTTTTTATAAGCACTTACAGGGACATTGATGAAGACCATCATCCATGCAAGCAGCGGATTCATGCCGGCACCATTCCTGAACAGGGGATAGTGGGCAGATATCTTCTTCCAGATAGAGGGGGGAGTCAGCGAACCTTTGCGGTTGCGGTAGTTGGCAAGGTTTTCGTCCAGATAATAACAAGGCGCTTTATCTACAGCTTTCAGCCAGATGGCGCTGTCGTTGTTTCTCTTGATGCTGGCCACTTGTATCAGTCCGATGTAGTCTCTGTCGTACATCACGGTGAGGCAACCTGGCCAACAACAGCAGTACATGGCCATTTTTCCCACTTTGCTGATGCCGCCCACCGTCATGCCCAGAGGCTCACTCTTTTCATTGATGCAACTGTATTTATGGTAGCTGAAATGGTAGTTGTTGTCGGTCATGAAACGAATTTGTCGCTCCAGTTTCTCGGGCAACCACATGTCATCACTGTCAAGAAATGCAATCCAATGTCCCTTGGCCTCACGCAAGGCCTTGTTGCGGCTTTCGGCCGCTCCGCGGCGACCGTCATTGCGGAAATAATGTATCCGTTCATCGTCGGCCTGCATCTTGCTGACAATATCTTTGGTGTTGTCTGCAGAACAGTCATCCACGATGAGCAATTCCCAGTTTTTGTATGTTTGCCCTTTGACAGAGTTGATAGCCTCGATGATATAGTCCGCACAATTGTAGGTGGGCATGATGATCGAGACCATGTCTTGTTTTTCCATATCTTCACCTTATACCTAAATTCCGCAGCACTTTAGTTTAACTTTTTTTTCATAAGTACCTGAGCAACAAAAAGTTGTTCATGATTTTGCCATGTCAGATTTTTCACTTACCTTAGTGCTGCAAATCAAGACAAGCAAAAATCATCAATGACATGGCAAAGGTAAGCATAAAATCTGAGAAAATCACT
>SFEK01000063.1 GCA_004557285.1 Bacteroidales bacterium
CCTGCCGCAGATACTCATACTCTATGCCTTCATCTCCTTTATGGAAGACTCCGGCTACATGTCGAGAGCGGCATTCATCATGGACCGCCTAATGCACAAGATGGGACTGCACGGCAAGTCGTTCATACCGCTCATCATGGGTTTCGGATGCAACGTCCCTGCCGTCATGGCAACACGCACCATCGAAAGCCGGCGGTCGAGACTCATCACCATGCTCATACTGCCAATGATGAGCTGTTCGGCCCGACTGCCCATTTACATCATGATTACAGGCACATTCTTCGCCGCCCAATACCAAAGCTTGGTTATGATTTCACTCTATATCATAGGCATAGCAATGGCGGTGGTGATGAGCCGCATCTTCAGCCGATGGCTCGTGAAAGGCGACGACACTCCGTTTGTGATGGAACTGCCTCCATACCGCTTCCCCAGTGCCAACGCCATCTTCCGACACACATGGGAGAAAGGCAAGCAGTATCTTAAAAAGATGGGAGGCATCATACTCGTGGCAAGCGTAATAGTATGGGCCTTGGGATATTTCCCCCACAATCCTGACCTCTCGCCACGAGAACAAAAGGAGCAGAGCTACATCGGACAGTTTGGCAAGGCGGTGGAACCCATCTTCCGTGCACAAGGCTTTGACTGGAAACTCGACGTGGCGCTTATATCGGGTATTGGCGCAAAAGAGATTGTGGCATCCACCATGGGAGTGCTTTACGGCGACCAGGAAGACGACCATGCCGACAACGCGACGAAATACGACCGTATGCGTCAGCACATGGAGGCCGACGGCATCACCCCTCTCGTGGCCTTCTCTTTCCTCCTCTTCATCCTGCTCTACCTCCCCTGCCTCGCCACCGTAGTGGCCATAAAGAACGAAAGCGGCTCGTGGCGTTGGGCCCTCTTCGCAGCACTCTACACCACCGCATTGGCGTGGATAGTGTCGGCAGTGGTGTATCAAGTGGGGCAATGGTAGGGAAAAGGGTAGAAGGTAGAAGGTAGAAAAATCTCTCCCCAAACAAAAAAATGACGCAATGAACAAATACATCGAAATAAAAGGCGCGAAGGTGAACAACCTCAAGAATGTGACACTCAACATTCCGCGCAACAAGTTTATAGTGATTGCCGGAGTCAGCGGCTCAGGCAAGTCTTCGTTGGCTTTCGACACACTGTATGCCGAAGGACAACGCAGATATGTGGAGAGCCTGTCGGCTTATGCCAGACAGTTTCTCGGACGAATGAACAAACCTGAGTGCGACTACATCAAGGGAATACCGCCGGCCATTGCCATAGAACAGAAAGTGACCAGCCGTAACCCAAGGTCCACCGTGGGCACGTCGACTGAAATCTACGACTACCTCCGCATGCTCTTCGCACGGGCAGGACACACATATTCGCCCGTCAGCGGCAACGAGGTGAAGAAACACTCAACGGAAGACATCATACAGTGCGTCAGCCAGTATTCGCAAGGAACAAAGTTTGTCGTCATGGCTCCACTGATATGTTCAGCAGGACGAACGGCGGCAGAACAGTTGCGGGCCGCAATGCTGCAAGGCTATGCACGCATCTTTGTCGACAGCGACTTCAAACGCATCGACGACTATCTCGAAACCTGTGGCGACAACGTGGCCAACGACATATACATTGCAGTAGACCGCATGTCGGTGGACATGTCGAAAGACGGGGTGTCACGTCTTGTAGACTCCGTGGAGACCGCCTTCTACGAGGGCAAGGGCGTCTGCCGCATCATGTTCATGCCATCAATGCTCAGCTACGACTTCTCTACACGGTTCGAATGCGACGGAATGGAGTTTGAAGAGCCCAACGACAATATGTTCTCATTCAACTCTCCAGCAGGGGCTTGCCCTGAATGCCAGGGATTCGGAAAGGTGATGGGCATAGACGAACACCTTGTGGTGCCCAACCCGTCGCTCAGCGTATACGACGGATGTGCCGTATGCTGGAACGGGGAAAAAATGAAAGAATGGAGAGAGGAATTCTGCCGAAGGGCTGCAGCCGACAACTTCCCCATTTTCGAGCCATACTACAACCTCACCCGCGAACAGAAAGACTGGCTGTGGCACGGCCTGCCTTCAGAAAAGCACAAAACGCCAAGAAACCGCATTTGCATCGACACCTTCTTCGAGATGGTGCGCGAAAACCAATATAAAATCCAATACCGCGTCATGCTCAGCCGATACCGCGGCAAGACCACCTGTCCACGCTGCCACGGCACACGACTGAAGCCGGAGGCCGACTACGTGAAGATTGGAGGGCGAAGCATATCTGACATCGTGGAAATGCCAATAGTGAAGCTGAAACAATGGTTTGACAACCTCCAGCTCAACGACCACGACGCACAGGTGGCGAAACGACTGCTCGTGGAAATCAGCAACCGACTTCAGTTCTTGCTCGACGTAGGACTCGGCTATCTCACCCTCAACCGCCTCTCAAACTCGCTCAGCGGAGGCGAGAGCCAGCGCATCAACCTCACCACGTCGCTCGGCAGCAGCCTCGTAGGCTCGCTCTATATTCTCGACGAGCCAAGCATCGGGCTCCACAGCCGCGACACCGACAAGCTCATTGCCGTACTGAAAAAACTGCGCGACATTGGAAACACGGTCATCGTGGTGGAACACGACGAAGACATAATACGACAGGCCGACTACCTCATCGACGTGGGTCCCGACGCAGGACGGCTCGGCGGAGAGATAGTGTACGAAGGACCACTGACGCCGGCCGCCACACTCTCCTCCCCCACCCCGCATCCGTCATACACCCTGCGCTACCTCTCCGAAGAGCTTTCCATCCCACTGCCCACAGGCCGCAGGAGATGGAACCGACGCATAGTGATTGAAGGAGCACGCATGAACAACCTCAAAGGCATAAACGTGGAGATACCGCTCAACGTGATGACCGTGGTGACTGGAGTGAGCGGTTCGGGAAAGTCAAGCCTCATCAAGGGAATACTCTACCCCGCCCTTAAACGTCACATAGGCGAGGTGTGCGACACTCCTGGAGAATACAGCAAGCTAAGTGGCGACATCAACGCAATAAAGCATGTTGAGTTTGTAGACCAAAACCCGATAGGAAAGAGTTCACGCTCAAACCCAGCCACTTACGTAAAGGCATACGATGCCATAAGAGACCTCATGGCCGAACAGCCATTGGCGAAGCAGATGGGATTCACCCCGCAGTTCTTCTCGTTCAACACCGACGGCGGGCGATGCGAGGAATGTAAGGGTGCGGGAGAGATAACCGTGGAGATGCAATTCATGGCCGACATAGTGCTGCCCTGCGAGGCATGCCACGGCAAGCGTTTCAAGCACGACATTCTCGAAGTGAGGTTCCACGGCAAAAACATCAGCGACATTCTCGACATGACCATAAGCGAAGCCATCGAGTTCTTCACCACCCACGGACAATCACTCATAGCCAAGCGACTCATGCCGCTATACGACGTAGGACTCGGATACATACGTCTCGGACAAAGCTCCTCCACCCTTTCCGGAGGCGAGAACCAGCGTGTGAAACTCGCCTACTTCATAGGTCAGGAGAAACAGGTGCCCACGATGTTCATCTTCGACGAGCCCACCACCGGACTTCACTTCCACGACATCAACCGTCTGCTGAAGTCATTCGCAGCACTCATAGAACGCGGTCACACCATATTAATAATTGAACACAACATGGACGTGATAAAATGTGCCGACCACATCATCGACATGGGACCCGACGGAGGCGATGCCGGTGGCAATGTGGTAGTGTGCGGCACGCCGGAAGCGGTTAGCGGATGCAAGGAAAGCATCACCGGCCACTATCTAAAGGATAAGCTATACTAGGGTCAGAGGCAGACTGACCCTATGCGAATATTCCAAGCAAGATAATGATGATATTTCACTCAATTTTTAGCACGTGCTCAACTTACCGAAGTCCAATTATGTTGAGTAATTAAGAAATTGCTTGCAAATATACGTATTTATTTTTATCAATGCAAACTTTATGGAGTTAAAGGAATAAAAAAAGTTAAGGAAGTTAACTCCCTTAACTTCCTTAACTTATCTATCTTGCAAAAAAATTGACTTACTTACTCTTTACCACCTTGATGTTGTCAATAAACCAACGGCGATAGACACTGCTGCCTGTTGTGGCCTTGGTATCACCCCAATCATCGGACTTGATGCTGATGCGGGTGTCCTTGGTAACCAAAGACGCGTCAATATCCATTTCGGCATGGAGCCACTCTAACTTATCTACTTCATCCACGAAATTGTGACCGATAGGATCAAGTTCAACTGTCTGACTGCCGTTTGTAATTGAGACAATCAACTTAACTGGGTCGAACTTGCGAGTGCCACCCACCATCGGAGCCCAGTCGAACGAGAGTGTCAGCTTGGTGTTATCAGGCACATCGGTCAAGGCTGGCAGTGTGATACCTGCCTGGTAGTCGGTCTTGCCAAACTTCAGGTAGTTCTTCTGCAGATAAATGGCGTGACCCGGTATTTCCTCCAGTGTGTAGCCACGAGCTTCGAGGGCGTCTGAAGCCAGCTCGCCAGCCTCGTTGGCAGCTGCATAAATCTGGGGAGCAGTACCGCTGCCGTCGTTCTCTACGGTCTGTCCTGCACCACTGTTGTCAGACCATGGCTGCAGCCACTCGAAATCATCAGAGAAATAGATTACTTCATATACACCGTTGTCCTGAACCGTAGCAGCCAATATTCTAAGGGCAGGAGCAGCCACACCGGCGAAGAAACCAGTGACAGTGACCTTATGTCCATTGATCGAAGCCAAATCAAGCGAGGCTGAAGCATCGATGACAGACACTACATTCTCTGCACCATCGACAATGATGTTGTTGCCGTCGAGCACTCCGCTCACCGAGATATAGTCGCGTGAGGTGGAATTATAAGAGTCAACCTTGGCGGTGATGTCGGTGACAGTGGGATAAGCAACGACATTGCCTGTAGAAGATACAGCCACCTCGTCACACTCAACCAAGGCGAGCTTGTGAGTGTCAGAAGTCTTGCTACCCTTCACCAAAACCTTGTCGCCAATCCTTACCGTCTGACTGCTCTTAAACAAGATGTTGGCATTGCTTTGTGCATCGGAAGCGACGAAACCGTCTGAAGTGACAGCACTTACGATGATGTCATTTATTGTGACAACCGTCTTGTCGTCAAGAGAGGCAATCTCACTGAGCTTGTATTCCTTGCAGTCGCGATATTTGTCACCATCCTGGGTAATAATCACCTCTGCCCTGCTGGCCAAGGTTGCGCCCTTGAATACCAAGGCTTCCTCACGTGGATTGTCGATAGCGCCATCGCGCATATTGTCGGTTACTGAAATCGTGACATCCATTGTACCAGTGCCTGAGGCTGGAGTCACAGTCACCCATTCGGGAGCCTCGGTAACCCAGTCGGCATCTGCATACACGGTGATTATCTTCTCTGACGCGCCGTTAGCCTCGAAGTTCAAAGCCTTGGCACTTGTCAATACGGCCTTGGAAAGCGTGCTTTCATCGTCGCTGCAACTCCACAGAAGGTTCATTGACAGCAACAGGGCCAGTGTCATTATATAATTTATACGTTTCATATTTTTATGTATTAAAATGAAAGTCCATCATCCCAACCGGGGTTCTGCGTCAAGTTGTAATTGAGCGAGCGTTCGTTGATTGGAATAGGATAAAGATAGTCTCTTTCCTCCGAGAAATTGGTGCGGGGAATGTTCTTGTGATAGTAGATGTAACCCTTGTTGTCGGACGACAAGATGAGTTCATTTCCTATTTCATACACCTGAGTGCCTGATGCGGTCTCGGGCTTTGCCGTTCCCTTGTCGTAGAGCACCACGTCGGCCTTTCCGTCGCCAGTGAGGTCATACTGTCCGGCACCGGGGAAATACATTCCCATGAGCGACTGGTTGATGCAGCTGCCTGCCTTCCAGCGCACGAGGTCGTCGAAGCGGAAACCTTCCTGCATGAGTTCGACAGTGCGCTCGCGGCGTATTTCAAGGATTACGCCCTTGTTGCCGCCAATGACGTTGGGATAGCCTGTTTCCTCCGAAGAGAGGTATCTGTCAGGATGGGCGTTGGCATTTGCCAAGTTGAGATCGGGCATTCCGACACGCTTGCGTATCACGTTGACAGATTTGTTGAGGTCATCCTGTGTCAATGTTCCTAATTCAGCCTTTGCCTCGGCATAGTTGAGGAGCACCTCGGCATAACGATACACAGGGAGGTCGCAGGTGGAACGGTCGTTGCGGTCAACATTGCCACCCGAAGCAGTGGGGTCCTGTACAAACTTAATAGGCTGATAGCCTGTGACACTGATAGAGAGGTCGGGTGCGAGCACCTCGGTCTTGCCAATACGATGATATCCCGGAGTGCGTATGCTCTGAGCCAAGCGCGGGTCGCGGTCTTTCACCTCGTCGATGAATGTCATCTCCTGCCATCCAGCCTTGTCGGTGAATGCGGTACCGTCTTTCATCAGATAGGTGTTCACCATCTTGCGTGTCAGTCCCGGGCGTCCCTGTGTTGCCAACAAGGCGTGAGCCGTGGCGTTGTGATAGATGGATAGTCCGTAGTCAAACTTGATTGCGAGTATATACTCATCGGGATTGGCATCCTCCTCGGCGAAGAGATTCAGGTAGTCGCTTTCGGGATGTCCTGTGGTATATAGCTTGTACGGGCCTTTTGTCATCAGCTCTTCAGCCGCGTCAGCTGCCTGTTCGAGATAATATGTATAATCGTGATCCTCCAGATTCAAATTGTGGTATTTGCGGTATGTACCCTCGTAGAGGCAGAACTGTGCCTTCAGTGCCATGGCAGCCCATTTGGTGACACGATATGGTGCGCTCTTCTCCTCCTTGTCGGTGGGCAGATTTTCAATGGCATAGTCAATATCTTCAATCATGTGGGTCATGACGAGCTCTCGTGAATCGCGAGGATTGTAGAGTGCCTCGTCATCCGAACCCAGTTCGGTGTCATACCATGGCACATCACCGAATCGTTTCACCTTCTCGAAGTAGAAGAATGCACGGAAGAACCGTGTCAATGCGGTATATTTCACCACGGCATTCTTGTCAGAGCACTGGTCGGCATAAGCCAGAAGTGTATTCATCTTGCGCAGATCGGTCCATGTCCATCCGCCACCCGAAGCGGGCACGGTGCGCTTGGTGCCGCCCATCATCTCGTCGGAGAGATTCTGCTGTATATATACGTCACTTTGGTCGTCGTATGGCGACTTGTCTAACAAGTTGTTATAGAAAGAGTTAGTGAAAAGCTGCAGGTCGGTTTCCGTTTTGAAGTAATCAACCTGTGAAATCAGGCTTTTCGGCTCCAGGTCGAGCAGGTCGTCGCACGACGTCAGTCCTAACGATATTGCCAAAGCTGCTATAATTATTCGTTTCATTATATATAGAATTAATGATGATTAAAATGTAATGTCTATACCAAACATGTATGTCTTCTGCCAAGGATAGAAGGCATTGTTATATGCTCCGTCTCTGTCGAGGGCTCCTTCGGGGTCGATGTACTTGGTATGCTCTTTCAGCGGAGACCAGTAGAAGAGGTTCTCTCCTGAGAAGTAAACGCGCACCAGGTCGATTCCGATTTTCTTCGTCAGGCTTGCCGGAACAGTATATCCTATTGTCAAGTTCTTGAAACGCAGATAGCGAAGGTTCTGCAGATAACGGTCGTTTACCTTGCTCAGCGGACCAGAAGTGGCTGAATATGCCATAGGACGGGTGAAATATGCATCTGTATTGTCCTCTGCCCATACATCATCAAGGAATTCTTTCTGCAGGTAGGTCAGATAAGGATAAGAATACGGTCCCCAGAACTGCATGGCCTGACCGGCAGGATACCAATAGTGGTTGCCTGTGCCCTGGAAGAACACTGACACATCTACGCCTGCCCAACGCACACTGGCATTGATACCATAGGAAAGGCTGGGGAGCGAATTACCCAACACCTTGCGATCGCCGGGGTCGTTGACCGAGTTGCCTCCAATGCCCAGTATTCCGTCGCCATTGAGGTCAACAAATTTCAGGTCGCCTGCCTGCCATCCACCGGTGATGCGGTTGTTGATGTAGCTCAAATCCACTTCTTGGGCGTATGCCTGAGCCTCCTCGGTGGTCTGGAACAATCCGTCGGTGACAAATCCCCAGATCTCGCCCAATCTCATGCCCTCGTAATAGCTCTTGGCAAAGGTCTTGTCCTTGTTGTCGTATTTGGTGATATAGCTTCTGTAGTCACTCAGATTGAATCCGATGCTATACTCCAACGGTTTTTTAGCCAGTGTCACCTTGTCTCTCCACACTACAGAGAACTCATATCCCTTGGTACGCAGGTTGGCTGTGTTCATGTCGGGCACGCTGGCACCATATACGGCTGGCAGTTCCACACCTTCGGTGAGCATGTTCACGGTGTTTCGGATATATCCGTCGAGGGTGATGTTCAGGCGATTGTTGAGCATGGTGAGGTCAATACCCAAGTCCCACTGCTGGGCTGTCTCCCAAGTCAGGTCGGATGCCAAAGGAGCCGCAAGAGTAGAATACTTTGCCATGGCACTGCCTTCTCCGAAGGAATATGCAGCGAAGTCGTTGATGGAAACCGTGCGCACGAAGGTGTAATACGACGACACGTTCTGATTGCCAAGGCTACCGTATGAACCTCTCAGTTTCAGGTTGTCGATGACATCACGTACAGGCTTGAAGAATGGTTCTTCAGACACGCGCCAACCCACAGAACCCGAGGGGAAGAATCCCCAACGGCTGTTGCTTGCAAATCGGGATGTTCCGTCGTAGCGTCCACTGACCTCAAACAGATAGCGTCCCTTATAGTCGTAGTTGACGCGTCCGAAGAATCCCATCAAGGCATATTCGCTCTGTCCGCCGCCCACACCGGTGATGGTCTCGCCTTCGGAGTTCTGTCCCACGAGGTTGAGGTCGTCGAGTGTTGTGGATGAGAGGTATTCGCCATAAGCCGAGATATTCTTCTTTCTAAGCGTTTCGTAGTTGAAACCGGCAACGACAGTGAGGTGATGCACTTCGTTGAATGTGTCTTCGAAGTTGGCATAGGCATTGGTGGAATAGTAATTGCTTGTATTCACCGATTCGTCCAGACGGTTGGCACCAGCACCGGTGGCATATACTCCCATCTCTGCATCAGGATAATCCCTGTAGTACATATTGTTTGAACGGCTGGTGTTGCGCGTCTGATAAAGACGATAGGTGAAGTCGGCTGTAAGGCTCAACGACTTGATGGGCTTGATGACGAGACGTGTGGTGTTAGAGAAGTCGGTGCTGCGCTCCACATTGCGGTGAGAGCCTTCTCCAAGGATGATGTGGCGTCCGTTGCCCACCTTGTAGTTCAGATATGGCGTACTGTAGAGCCATGAGCCGTCGGGGTTCTTCATGGGGAAGCATGCCAATGCGTGACGCGCTCCGTAAGCGAGTGTGTTCTCCACGTCGCCGTCACCCTGGAAGGTGTATTGCGAACCGTAGAATGACGTGTTGTTGCTCAGTGTGGCATACTTGTTGATGGTGAAGTCAATCTTTGAACGCAGGTTGTATTTCTTGTATATGTCGGGGTTCTCTTTCAAGATACCTTGCTGATAATCGTATGCGCCTGAAACGAGGTACTTAATGTCCTTTGTACCGCCGCTGAGCGAGATATTGTGCTGCTGCACAGGATGGTTGTCTCGATACTGCATGTGCCACCAGTCGTAGTTGCCATAATAAACCCACTGCTTTTTACCGTTGCGTTCCTCTTCCACCACCCATGGGCGGTCGGGGTTTTCGGTCTTGTCGTTCACGCGGGCAAGGAGTTCCTGCATGTCGTGGTCGGTATAGTTGATATACAATGTTCCCGAATCAGCTTTCCAGAACTTGTTGACGGTATATACCGACCAATATCCTGTTGTTTCGTAATCAGTGGATGTTGTAGGCGCTTCCCAACCGAAACGTCCGCTATAACGCACTGTTGCCTTTCCGCTTTGCTCAGAACCCGACTTTGTTGTGACGAGGATGACACCGAAAGCCGCACGGGCTCCATAGACAGCTGCCGCCGAGGCATCCTTGATGACCGAGATAGACTCGATGTCGTTGGGGTTCACCCTGTCGAGCTCACCCACTGCACCGTCAATCAATATCAGCGGTTCTGCCCCGTTGATAGAAGTCACACCACGCACATTGATGGCGGGCGAATTGCCAGGCACACCTGATGAGGTGGTGATGTTAAGACCTGCCACAGCACCTTGCAGCATGTTGGTTACGGTGTGGGCAACACGGTTTTCGAGCGACTTGCTGTCCACGGTCGCAACAGCACCAGTCAGGTTGACCTTTTTCTGTGTTGCATAACCTACGACCACTGTTTCGTTAAGCAGGGTGGCATCTTCCTGCATGTGGACGGTGATGTCGTTCTGTCCTGATGTCACCTTGACAACCTGTGTCTTGTGGCCTACATAGGAGAACTCCAATGATACGGTTCCCGATGGGGCCTGAACCTTAAAAGAACCGTCAGCGGCGGTTATGCCGCCTTGGGTGGCGCCTACCACCTTGATGGTTACACCCACAAGTGGTTCCTCTTGGTAGTCCAGGACTTTTCCCGCTACCATTCTGCCTTGGGCAAAGAGAGCCTGATTACTCTCTATTAATAGCAAGAGCAGAAACAAAAGAGAAGTTTTAAATAGTTTCATAAATAATTGTATAAGAATTAATTAATATTCCTGTTATCATGTATTACTTCAGCTTGTAGGCATCGGTAGTGAATTCTTTCGGACGCTGCATTTCCTCTGTCCACGTATGCCCAAACTCATCCTTTACGGTAATTGTCAGGTCGGTGTCGGCATCACCTGCTTTCACCTTGAAGAAATGTGGAAATTTCTCGGTGATGAAGTTGGGTGTGGATGATAGACTTGCCGAGTTGAATCGCTTTACTGACACTGCTGCAACATGGAGCGGGTCGTAAGCCCAAACGGCTTCCGGAACAAGATTGTTGCCTTTCTCGTCGGTCACTGTCAATGTCCATGCGGGATTCCAGTTCCAGATGTTTATCAACACCTCGTTGTCACTGTTCTCCGGATAGGCATTCACATATTGCATATATTTGTTCTTTACCGTGGCTGAAATATTGGATGGCA
>SFEK01000261.1 GCA_004557285.1 Bacteroidales bacterium
TCACCGCTTCCAACTCTCCTCTTTATGTAGTAGACGGTGTGCCATTGAGCTCGGGTGGTATCGAAACCCTCAACCCAAGAGACATCGAGTCTATAGACATATTGAAAGATGCCTCTTCTACTGCTATCTACGGTTCACGCGGTGCAAACGGTGTTGTACTTGTGACCACAAAGCGCGGCAAGCAGGGAGCCATGCAACTCAACTACTCAGGTTCTGTGACCTTCGAGAAGATAGTAGACAAATCACCTGCCATGAGCGCAAGCGATTATATCACATGGCGCCGTTGGGCATATTATAACTCTAACCCAACAGCCAACCCAATGGGCAACGAGCCTAACTACGACAAAGACCAGGCTTATTTCGCCGGCGATGCCGCTGCCTTGGCCAATGTGAACAAGGGTTGGAATGCTGACCACACACAGTGGGACGGTTCAAAGGTTACAGATACCGACTGGACAGACATGGTTACACGCACCGGTATCACCCATGAGCACACACTCAGCGCAAGTGGCGGTACTGAAAACATACAGGGTTCGTTCTCTTTCGGCTACCTCAACAACAAGGGTACACAGAAAGGTCAGGAGTATGAGCGCTACAACGTGTCTACAAGTGTTGACATCCAGGCCAAGCCATGGTTGAAGATGGGTGGTTCTATCAATGCTTCATGGTCGGAGCAGGACTATGGTTACTCTCGCACTGGTCAGGTGGGCACCTCTTCCGGTCCTGTAGATATCTACAGCGCTGCCAAGGCCATACCAAGATATGCCGTTCCTTACGACGAGAATGGCGACCTCATCCTGCAGCCTGCTGGTTCTGCCACAAACGTATACACCGTAGTAGACGAGTGGAAGAAGTCAACAGAAAACAGACAGACGCTGAGAGCTCTTGGTAGCTTCTATGCACAGGTAGACTTCGGCAAGATCTGGGAACCTCTGGCTGGCTTGAGTTATAAAATCTCTTTCGGTCCTGACTTCCGCCACTACCGCAATGGCTTGTTTATCGATGCCAGCTCAGCAGCCCGCGCCGGCAGCACCAACTATGCAAGAAGAAATGACGACAGATATTTCTCTTGGACTCTCGACAACATGATCACCTACAACAAGTCTTTTGGTGACCACAGTTTCAACGTCACATTGCTCCAGAGTGCTTCCAAATACAACAAGGAAAGCGGCAGCATGAGCGAACAGAACGTGCTCGTGCCTGAGTTCCTATGGAACAACATGGGACAGATAGACATCGCCAACACCACCAAGTATCAGCCCGGCATGAGCACCGGTCTGACCGAAAGCCAGCTGGCCTCTTACATGGCACGTGTCAACTACTCATACAAAGATCGCTATTTGCTCACCGTATCAGGACGTTATGATGGTTCTTCAGTATTGGCAGAAGGCAACAAGTGGGCATTCTTCCCATCAGCAGCCCTCGGATGGCGCATCGACCAGGAGGAATTCATGAAAGACATCACTTGGATCAACCAGTTGAAGGTTAGATTCGGTGTGGGCTGCACTGGTAACTCAGCAGTGTCTCCTTACGGAACCCTCGGTGTGATTGGAGCATACTGGATGCCTTTCGGCAATGGCGGCGGCAACCAGCAGATCTTCGTAACCAACGAACCATACTACACTTCAGGAAGCAACAAGATGCCTAACAAGAACCTCGGATGGGAGAAGACCACACAGTTCAACTATGGTATCGACTTCAGCGTGCTCAACGGTCGTATCGGCGGTACCATCGATATCTACCACTCACGCACTACCGACCTTATCATGGATCGCACCATACCTTCACTGACTGGTTATCCTTCAATCATGGCTAACGTGGGCGAAACCAAGAACTTCGGTGTAGACGTGACATTAAACACTGTGCCTGTCAAGTTCAAGGACTTCCAGTGGAACAGCGACCTCACTATGGCTTATCAGAAAGACGAGATCGTTTCTCTGGCCAACGGCAAGGAAGACGATATTGCCAACAGCTGGTTTATCGGCGAGTCTATCGGCGTATTCTACGGCTACGACAATGACGGTATATGGCAGGACACTCCAGAAGACCATGCCCTGATGGATCAGTTCAATGCCAACGGACATAA
>SFEK01000262.1 GCA_004557285.1 Bacteroidales bacterium
AGAAAAAATGGCAAATTTAGATTTGACTAAGTATGGCATTACAGGTGCAACTGTAATCGCACACAACCCCTCTTACGAACAGTTGTTTGAGGAGGAAACAAAATGTGGCCTCGAAGGATATGAGGTAGGTCAGGAAACAGAACTTGGTGCAGTAAACGTGATGACAGGTATCTATACCGGCCGTTCGCCCAAGGACAAGTACATCGTGATGGATGAAAATTCCAAGAACACCGTATGGTGGACTTCTGACGAATATAAGAACGACAACCATCCCATGTCTGAAGAAGTGTGGGCCAAGGTGAAGGACATCGCCAAGAACGAGTTGTCAAACAAGAACCTTTATGTGGTTGACGGTTTCTGCGGTGCCAACAAAGACACCCGCATGGCTGTACGCTTCATCGTTGAGGTGGCATGGCAGGCTCACTTCGTGACCAACATGTTCATCCGCCCCACAGCTGAAGAACTGGAGAGCTTCGAGCCCGACTTCGTGGTTTACAACGCCTCTAAGGCCGTTGTTGCCAACTACAAGGAGCTGGGTCTGAACTCTGAGACTTGCGTGGCCTTCAACACCACAAGCCGCGAGCAGGTGATCATCAACACATGGTATGGCGGTGAGATGAAGAAGGGTATGTTCTCTATGATGAACTACTACCTCCCCCTCAAGGGCATCGCTTCTATGCACTGCTCTGCCAACTGCGACATGAACGGCGAGAACACCGCCATCTTCTTCGGTCTCTCTGGTACTGGTAAGACCACTCTCTCTACCGACCCCAAGCGCAAGCTTATCGGTGACGACGAGCACGGATGGGACGATAACGGTGTGTTCAACTTCGAGGGTGGCTGCTATGCCAAGGTCATCAACCTCGACAAGGAGAGCGAGCCCGACATCTACAACGCCATCAAGCGCAACGCCCTTCTGGAGAATGTAACCGTTGACGCCAACGGCAAGATCGACTTCGCCGACAAGAGCGTTACCGAGAACACCCGCGTTTCTTACCCCATCAACCACATCAACAACATCCAGCCCGGCTCTTCAGCTCCCGCTGCCAAGCAGGTTATCTTCCTGTCGGCCGATGCCTTCGGAGTGTTGCCTCCCGTGTCTATCTTGACACCTGAGCAGACCAAGTACTACTTCCTCTCTGGCTTCACCGCCAAGTTGGCAGGTACTGAGCGTGGCATCACAGAGCCTACTCCTACATTCTCTGCTTGCTTCGGTCAGGCATTCCTTGAGCTGCACCCCACCAAGTATGCTGAGGAACTGGTAAAGAAGATGGAGAAGAACAACGCCAAGGCTTACCTCGTGAACACCGGTTGGAACGGAACAGGCAAGCGTATCTCTATCAAGGATACCCGCGGCATCATCGACGCCATCCTGAGCGGCGACATCGACAAGGCTCCTACCAAGCAGATTCCTCTGTTCGACTTCACCGTGCCCACAGAACTTCCCGGTGTAGCTACCGAAATCCTTGACCCCCGCGACACCTACGACTGTGCCTGCAAGTGGGAAGAGAAGGCCAAAGACTTGGCTGGCCGCTTCATCAAGAACTTCGCCAAATATACTGGCAACGAGGCTGGCAAGGCTCTTGTGGCAGCAGGTCCGAAGCTCTAATCGCATCAGCATCGTCAAGGGCAGCAGGCGCATATCTGCCCTCTGCCTTGAAAGATAATACAAAAAGGTCCATCCCTCATCTGCAGGGATGGACTTTTTTTGGGGGTCATCCGAAATATGGAATGACGCTTTTGCCCCTTCAGAGCGTAAAATAACGTGAGTTCGACGAAATATAAGTGCTTGAAAATTTGGTGATTAGCGATGAATGCCATCCAAACAAAAGAATTGCTTCTCGAAGACAATGGCGTTTGTCTGTAGTACGACCTTTTTTTGAGCCTATGGTTGTAGCCGGCTGGCGCGGATGGTTGGCAGGCTGTTTGACCTACATCAAATAATGTGTGGATAAATGAAAATTTGGGGAAATTCTTCTTGTGTGTACGCACACAATTTTATAAATTTGCACCGTATTCGAGAGAATATATTCATAGGTTAGTAGTTTGATAGATTTAAGGTAAAGATTATGTTATTAGATTTT
>SFEK01000263.1 GCA_004557285.1 Bacteroidales bacterium
TAATGCTTTCTATGGTGTCAACAAGGACAACTTCACTGTTGAAGTGCCGAAGGGCTGCGTAGATAAATACAAAGAGGCTGACGGATGGAAGGAGTTTAAGCGCATTGCCGAATACTCCAACTTCGTGTGCCGACCCGCTCATGCCAATGCCCTGAACAATGCCCATGACGAGCAGTTGGCGCTCAATGCCGATGGGGCATGGACGGTTAAGTCATGCCCCGACTGGGTACATCTGTCCCAGACCTCCGGCACGGGCAAGACGCAGCTACAGCTTACCTTCTTGGATTTGGCTCATGGTGCAGGCAACCGCGAGGCGCGCATCGTCTTCGACATGGACGGCAAAGAAACCTACTGCGATGTCGCACAGTATGACTACGAGCATGAGGAAGACTCTTACCTGACGCTTCAAACCCATTCCGTGGGCAACGGCATTAACCTCGTCTTTATGGGCGACGGCTGGACGGGCGAACAGATCAGCAATGGAGACTACCTCGCCATGGTGAACGAGCAGATGGAATACTTCTTCGGCATTGAACCCTACAAGAGCCACCGTGAGTACTTCAACGTATATGTCACCTTCCCGCTCTCGCAGTAAAAGGGCGTAAACACGATGCACACCTACGTCAACAACCGCTTCGGTACGCTGTATGGACATGTCGATGATATAACCATCAACCAACTGCTTCTCGAGACCGACGAGGCATTCAGGTATGCCGTAGAAAAGACTCCGCTCACAGAACACGACAAGTGGAAGACGCAGATTATCCTCATTCCCAACAGCAACGAATATGAGGCGGTAACCTACTTCGATGGCGACTGTGCCCTCAGTCTCTGTCCGCCTTCCATCCGTCCTTATCCGCAGGACACCCGTGGCGTGGTGCAGCATGAGGCTTGCGGTCACGGCTTCGGAAAACTGGGCGACGAGAGCATTACCAAACAGGCATGGGCAACACCGGATATATTGGCCATCATAAACGGATATCACGCCCGTGGCTGGTACAAGAACCTCGCCATTACCTCGAAGATGTCGCAAGTGGCATGGGCAGACTTCATCTTCGACACCCGCTACAGCGACCAGGTGGATGTATATGAAGGTGGCTTCGGATACATGCGTGGCGTGTTCCGCTCTGAGAACAACTCGTGCATGAACTACGGCATTCCTTACTTCAACGTCATGTCGCGATTAGACATTATGCGCCGCATACGCGAATACAGCGGCATGGATTGGAGCATGGACTACTTCTATGCCAACGACACCAACAAATGGGGTGACACCGATGGCACGACCCGAAGTGGTGCCGCCCACGCCTCTTTGGTCGGGACTGGCATCACGGGCAGCAATACCCATTGTGCTCCCACAATCATCAATCCCAAGAAGATGGGAGACCAAGTGAGAGCCATCAGAAACAAGACAAAGAACAATAACCGATAAAAAAAGAAAAACGATATGAAAACAACAAAGATTATTTTGGCAGTAATGACAGCATTGGCAATGACTGCCTGCTCAAATGATGACGAACAAGTGTTCACCCCGGCAGAAGGTGAGATACAGTTGCAGATGGTGCATCCAGCACAGACACGTGCCACTGACACATCCTTCGAGAATACCGACGAGATAGGTGTTTATGTCACTGCAGCCGACTCCAAGCTGCAGTTGGGTGGCAACGTGGTGAACAACGAGAAATTCGTATATAACGGCACGTCGTGGACCTCGCCACGCAAGGTATATTGGAACAAGGGCAACCATAACGTCTATGCCTACTATCCTTATTCGGAGAAAGTGAACGACGTGGAGGACTACCAGTTCTCCGTACAGACCGACCAGAGCACAGCCGAAGGTTATACCAAGAGCGACTTCCTTTGGGCATCTGTCGATAACCAGGCTGCCACAAGCTCTGCCGTGAAGATGCAGTTTGCCCATAAACTGTCGTGCGTAAACGTTATGCTCGTAAAGGGTGAAAGCTACGAAGGCGAGATTCCTGCCAATACAGAGGTCTATCTGTACAGCACCGTGCCCGATGCCCTTATCAGCCTCACTACGGGCGATGCCTGCAAAGGCAGTTACGGCTCGTCAGCCAGCATC
>SFEK01000264.1 GCA_004557285.1 Bacteroidales bacterium
TGTCACAACGCACTCTTTGCCCATGCCATGGCATAGAATCTCGCTCACTATCCGTGTCCCTCCTGTGGGACTGAATATGATTTGGTGTATGTTCATCTGTTATTTGTTTGTTTACTGAGTTATTGCCACTTTGATGACTCCATCCCGCTTCTGCTCAAAAAGTTCGTAGGCTTCAGCAATCCTCGTCAACGGGAAACGGTGCGTGATGAGCGGTGTGGTATCTATCTTGCCCTCCTTGATGAGTTGCAGGATTTCTTCGCAGTCACAGCCATCCACACCACCTGTCTTGAAGGTGAGATTCTTGCCGTACATCTGAGGCAGAGGCAGCAGCTGTGGTTCATCATATAGGGCTACAATGGTTACGATGGCATTCGGACGGGCACATTGCCATGCAAGTTGGAAAGTGTCCTTACCACCTGCCACTTCCAGCACTCGGTCTGCACCTCCATGGTCGCTGTGCTGCATGACGAAATCAGAGCATTCCTCTGGTGTCGTCAGCAGTACATCGGGATAGTGTTGCTTGACGAAGGCCCGACGTTCAGCTGATTGCTCACAGACAATGATGCACTTGGGATGTTTCAGCATTGTGCAAAGCAAAGTGCAGATGCCTGTAGGTCCTGCTCCGATAATCAACACGGTGTCATTGGTAGAGATTTCGCTGATACGTGCTGCCCAGAAACCAGTAGCCAGTACGTCACCGACAAACAATGCCTGTTCATCGGTCACGCCTTCAGGAATACGGTTCAATCCCTGGTTTGCCAAAGGAACACGGACGTACTCTGTTTGTCCTCCGTCGATTCTACAACCCAATGCCCATCCACCATGAGGAGAGGTGCAGTTGTTCACATAGCCATGCTTACAGAAAAAACATTCTCCGCAGAAGGTCTCTACGTTGACGGTAACTCGGTCGCCAACCTTTACGGCTGTAACCTCAGAGCCCACTTCCTCAACGATTCCAACCATCTCATGACCAACAGTTATTCCTGGCACGGCACGAGGCACGCTGCCATGCTTAATGTGAAGGTCACTTGTACAGATGCTTCCCAACGTCACCTTGACAATGGCGTCTGTAGGTTCTATGAGCGTTGAATATGGCTTTTCAAAACCCTTACTATTTGCAAAGGTACAAATAAAATCTCGAACTAACAAGAAAATAGTTTTTTTTCGTCGTTACGTTTTCTTTCTAAATGTTAGGTTATATTTGCAGATGTTTATATATGAGTAAAAAGTACAACAAATATTTATATTTTTTCATCTCACATGTCAAAAAATTGTCAAAAAAAAAAGATATTTTAGGGAAAGAAAGGGTGAAAATGGGATTGAATGGGCAAAAAAGGGATGGGAATCCCTGTCCGTTCCTGGTTTTCGGTTGATTTTCTTTTCCATGTCGGAGTCGTCGTCATCCAAGCGAGTCAGGTTGTTCACTGGGACGTTTCCCATGAGCGTAGATGGTCAGCGCAGGCTGTCCATGCCTCGCAGCTGGCGTCTGCCCACAGACACGCCTGACACCCAGTTTTACCTGGTGCCCGGCCGTGCCCGTCGCATTCAGGTAGTGACCGAGGAGAAGATGAATGCGATTTACGAGAAGCTCGTGAACGGTTCCTTTGCCAACGACGGCAGGATTGACGCGTACACCGACATCGCCTCGAAGATTCAGATTGTCACCTTGGACAGCCACGGTCGTTTTGCCCTGGCCGCCTCCTTGGCGGAGTTTGCCGGGATTACCGACAAGGCGATTTTCCTGGGCTCGTTGGTCTACGGGACCATTCTGGCGCCGGAGTCCTGGCAGGGCCGTCAGACTCCTCTTGCCTCCAGCTTTGATTTGCTTCAGCAGATTGAGGAGAACACCAGGGGGGTGTCCGTCGACAAGGAATGATCGACTGTTTTTTCCACCAGAGCGTTCTTCGCCGGGAGGCTGTTTTCCTGTTGACTGACGGCGGCGGGCGTCGTTTTCTGGACGGCACACTTGGCGGCGGCGGCGATTCGGAGGCGGTTCTTCAGGGCGGTTCCGACCGTGAGGTGATAGGGATTGACCGCGACCCTGCGGCTCTCAATGCTGCGGGCGAGCGTCTCGC